>CAJQNQ010000137.1 GCA_905479725.1 uncultured Paracoccaceae bacterium
CCCGTCATTCGATGGCCCGTCGCCTGCCAGGTCCAGCGTCAACGCGTCGCAGCCGGGCGCCTGATCCAGCAATTGCCCAGCGGCGGCCATGGCCCCGCCGACGCCGGTGCGCCCGCCCCAGGTGCGCAAGGGATCGCCGTCAGGGCGCGGGAAGCTGGCCAGCCGGTCGGCGAATTCGGCCAGGTCTTGCGGCGTGTCGATGACCCGCCACCAGGCGGCGATCGCCTGTTCGCGCGCGCCCGCCCAGACAAAGGCGCTCAGGGCCACAGGCGGGCCGGAGAACACCGCCGCCTGCACCTGCGGATCCATCAGCGCGGTTGCCGTGCCCTGCATCATCAGCCGGTATTCGCGCTGATCGACGGAGGCCGAAACATCAAACCCCAGCGCCAACCCCAACCGGCATTGCGCCGCGGCCGGAGCCACGGCGCCCGCAATCAACGCGACGCCCAGCAGGGCCGCGCGCGCCCATCGCCCCCCGACTGCGAAGGCCGCCCCGCCTGCGAAGGGCCCCCCGACTGCGAAGGGCCCCCCGACTGCGAATGGCCGCTCGCCTACCAATGGCCCGTGTTGGGCATCGATACCCAGGGTTCGGCGAGCTTCAGCGCGCCACCGGCCTGCAACAGTTCGATCGAGATGTTGTCGGGCGAGCGCACGAAGGCCATGCGTCCGTCGCGCGGCGGCCGGTTGATCGCCACGCCGTTGTCCATCAGATGCTGGCAGGTGGCGTGGATATCCTCGACCTCGTAGGCCAGATGCCCGAAATGGCGGCTGTCGGACGGCAAAGCGTCGTCGCCATCCCAGTTCCAGGTCAGTTCCACCGGGCATTCGGGTTGGCCCGGCGGCGCCATGAAGACCAGGCTGAACCGCCCCCCTTCGCTGTCGAACCGGCGCGTTTCCTCCAGTCCCAGCAGGCGATAAAACGCCATGGATGCGTCCAGATCCTTCACGCGGACCATTGTATGCAGGTATTTCAAGGGGTCTCTCCCTGTTCAGGCCATGCAGGCTGTTGTAAGTCGAACGTAACCTAGAATCCTCATTCTTCAACCGAAGGCCCCGCCATGCCCCTGACCCCCGAACAACAGGCCGAGATCGATCAGCAGCGCGCCACCCCGCGCCAAACCCTGCGCGCTGTGTCCGAGGGGATGGAGAAACACCTTTATACCGCGCATCCGGTGCTGGACCACGGTTTCGTGCGGGCCATCGATTACATGGGCGATGACAGCGCCATCGTGCAGGCCGCGCGGGTCAGCTACGGCGCCGGGACCAAGCATGTGCAGAATGACGAAGGGCTGATCCGCTACCTCATGCGCCACTGGCATTCGACCCCGTTCGAGATGTGCGAGGTCAAACTGCACGTCAAGCTGCCGGTCTTCGTGGCCCGTCAGTGGATCCGCCACCGCACCGCCAACGTCAACGAATACTCGGCCCGCTATTCGATCCTGGACCGAGAATTCTATATCCCCGAACCCGCGCAACTCGCCGCGCAATCCAGCGTCAACAACCAGGGCCGGGGCGCGGTGCTGCACGGCGAGGAAGCCGCCCGGGTGCTGGCCCTGCTGAAATCCGACGCCGCGCAAATGTATGACCATTACGAGGACATGCTGAGCCAGGACGGCCAGCAGGGCCTGGCCCGGGAACTGGCCCGCATGAACCTGCCGATGAACATCTATACCCAGTGGTACTGGAAAACCGACCTGCACAACCTCTTTCACTTCCTGCGCCTGCGCGCGGACGATCACGCGCAATTCGAGATCCGCGTCTACGCCGAAGCCATCGCCGCCATGGTGGCCGACTGGGTGCCGCTGGCCTATGCGGCCTTTGATGACTACCGCATGGGCGGCGCGACGCTCTCGTCAAAGGCGATTGACGCGCTGAAGCGTATGCTCAAGGGTGAGGATGTGACCCGCGAAACCTCGGGCATGAGCGCGGGGGAGTGGCGGGAGTTTATGGGGGTGATCGCCGACCCCGCGTAGCGGGGTGACAACGCTCCAGTGGAGCGATGTCAGGCGAGAACGCCCGGAGCGTAAGCGGAGGGCAATGGAATGGTTGATCTTGATTATGGCGGTCGTAGGCTTGCAAAAAATCCATGCGCTTGAAAATGACAAGAAGTTCTTCTGTTATCTCACGGGATGTGACACGTAGCGCAAGAACGCACGAACACCATCACTTGTTCAACTCCCACCCCACTCGTTCTCCCCTGTTGTCCACAGTTGCGAAACAAGACCCGCACCGCCCCCTCAATTGTTTCCATTTCCCTGGCTTGCCAACCCCGCCCAAGTCGCGCGATCATGCCGGGCATCGACCGCCGCACCACGCTCCACCCGATTCGGAAGGACGCCGACCATGATCCGCTTCGCCCCGCTCGCCCTTGCTGCCAGCCTGCTTGCAGTGCCGACACTCGCCGCCGCGCATGTCCGTCACAGTCCCGCCGCCGCCCGCCCCTTGACCATTCAGATCTCCTGTTTCCGGGGCCCCTGGCAAGAGATCATCTGGGACCGGGCCGAGGCGCGGTTTACCGATGACCTCGTGGCCTATGGCTATTCCTATGCCGAGGCCGACGCCATCGGCACCCGGATCTGCCGCGATCCCGAGGGGGTGGACAACCCGCAATATCTGGTGGGCGTCCTGCGCGGTATCTTGCGGACTCAACCGCCACGGTAAGCCGCCGGCAATCGGCGCTTTCTGATCGGTTTCTGCTTGGTCCCGGGACGGGCTTCGCGCCCGACATCCTGTTCAGGCGGTCGGGCAGACGGGGCGGCACCGGTCTGACCTGCCACCCCATTACGCCGCCCTATCCCGTGATCGCGGGACAGGGCGGGGGCCTGTATCGGTTACAGCTTCACCCGTTGCAGCCTGAGCGCGTTGGCGATCACCGAGACCGAGGAAAAGCTCATCGCCGCCGCCGCGATGATCGGCGACAAGAGCAGCCCGAACACCGGATAAAGGATCCCCGCGGCAACCGGAACGCCGGCCGCGTTGTAGACGAAGGCGAAGAACAGGTTCTGCTTGATGTTCCTCAGCGTCCCCTTCGCCAGCTTTCGGGCGCGCACGATGCCCATCAGATCGCCCCGCACCAGCGTGATCCCCGCGCTTTCCACCGCGACATCGGCGCCGGTTCCCATGGCGATGCCGACATCCGCCGCCGCCAGGGCCGGGGCGTCATTGACCCCGTCGCCGGCCATCGCGACG
>CAJQNQ010000138.1 GCA_905479725.1 uncultured Paracoccaceae bacterium
GGCTTCCTGGAGCCGGCCGAGGGCGTGGAAATGGACAAGGCCAGGATGGAGATGATCCAGGCCGGCTACCATGGCCGGAACGCCGTGCGCGACTTCCACGCCGCCAAGTTCATCGGCGGCGTCACCGGCCTGTTGTTGGGCCTGGCCTTCAAATTCGCTGTCCCGCCCGCCGCGGACGCCAATATCCTGTTCGTCATCATGCCGATCCTGGCGCCAACGCTGGTGGGGTATTACCTGCCGATCTATTGGGTCAACAAACGGCGCACCGAACGCCAGAAGCAGATCACCGGGGGGTTTCCAGATGCTCTGGACATGCTGTTGATCTGCACCGAGGCCGGGCAGTCGATGGACCAGTCGATCAACCGTGTCGCGCATGAACTGAAGGCCGGCTATCCGGCTCTGGCCGAGGAATTCGAAACGGTCTCGCACCAGACCAAGGCGGGAATGGACCGGCTGGAAGTGCTCAAGGAAATGGGCGAGCGGTGCGGAAACGCCGATATTCGCTCTTTCGTGACGGTGCTGATCCAGTCGGCGACCTATGGCACATCTGTCGCCGAGGCCTTGCGCGTCTACGCCTCGGAAATGCGTGACAAACGCGTGATGCTGGCCGAGGAAAAGGCGAACGTCTTGCCGACGAAGCTCACACTGGGCACAATGATGTTCACCGTGCCGCCGCTGCTTATCATTCTGATCGGCCCGTCGGTGCACGGCGTGATCACGATGCTTGCAACGGTTGATTTCGGCCCATGAAGCGATTTTTCTGCGTGGCGGCGCTTTTACTTCTGGCCGCCTGCCAATCCGCCACGGGTGAATTTTCGCCCGACCGGCTGTCCACCCGTGCAGCCGGTTCGGCGCAGGATGTCGATGGCCTGATCGTCGGGCACCGCTTGATGGCCGCAGGCGAATACGAGTTGGCGCTGCGTGCCTATTACCGATCGATGGCCGAACAGGGGCCAACGGTCGACGCGCTGTCGGCGATCGGATCGGCGAATCTGAACCTGGGCCGGCTGGGGCAATCGGAGCAGATGCTGCGGCGCGCGCTGGACATGGACCCTCAATTCGTGCCCGCGCTGAACAATTTGGGCGTGGTGATGGTCGAAAACGAGGAATGGGCGCAGGCCGCGCAACTGTTTCGCACCGCTTTCGCCCTGGACAGCGGACGGTCGGAAGAAATCAGGCAGAATCTGCGTCTGGCACTCGCAAACCTGCAAGATTCGGGCTATACTGAAGAAAATAACAACAATTTCGCTTTGGTGCGGCGTGGGGACGGACGTTTCCTTCTTCTCGCAACGCCCTGAGCATCGAGCAGTGAAGGACGGACTATGCGCAAGATGTGGGTAGCATCGGCGTGCCTTGTCGGGCTCACCGTGCTTGCGGGTTGTGCCCAGGGGCGCCAGACCATGGCGACGCGGGCAATCGACAGTGTCGCCGAAATCGATCAGGAAAACATGGCCGAGATGATGCTCGCGGTCGCTGACCCGCGAGAAGCGGTCGAGTATTTCACGCGGGCCTCCGAGGCGAGCCCGGATCGCATCGTTCTGAGCCGTGGCCTCGCGCGGTCGCTGATGCGGGCCGGCAATGCCGCGGACTCCATTCCCGTCTGGCGCAGGGTCATCGACCACCCCGAGGCCTCGCCGGATGATCGCATCGAACTCGCCGAGGCCTATATTCGCGCCAATGACTGGGCGCAGGCCGAGGCCATGCTCAATACCGTGCCGCCCACGTTCGAAACCTACAATCGTTACCGGCTGGAGGCGATGGTCGCCGACAGCCGCCAGCAATGGGACCGCGCCGACAGCTTTTACGAAGTTGCGGCGGGCCTGACCCCAGAACCCGCCGGGGTGCTGAACAACTGGGGATATTCCAAGCTGACGCGCGGCGATTCACGCGGCGCCGAAAGACTGTTCACCGAAGCGCTGCGAAGCGATCCGACAATGTTCACTGCAAAGAACAACCTGGTTCTGGCTCGCGCCGCTCAGCGCCGCTATGAGCTGCCGCTGGTGCAGATGACCCAGGTCGAGCGGGCGGAACTGCTTTACACGATGGCCCTGGCCGCCATTCGACAGGGCGATGTCCGGACCGGGCGTGGCCTGTTGCAGGATGCCATTGACACCCACCCGCAATATTTCGAGGCCGCCGCCACCGCGCTGGCCGCATTGCGATAGGGTTCAGGCATGTTGACACAATCCGCGCAGGCAGGGTTTTGGCTGTTGATCTTCGCGACGCCTGTTGCGCTTTATGTCGCCTATACCGACCTGCGCTCCATGCGCATTCCCAACCTGGCGGTCCTGGCCTTGCTGGCGGTCTATGCGGTGGTCGGCGCGCTGAGCCTGCCCTTGTCCGTCTGGGCCTGGTCGTGGCTCCATTTCGTTGTCGTGCTGATCGTCGGTTTCGTTCTCAGCCTGACAGGCGGTTTCGGTGCGGGCGATGCCAAGTTCGCCGCGGCCATGGCACCCTTCGTCGCGCTGGGTGACTTGCGCCTGTTTCTTGTGCTGCTCAGCGCCGTGATTATCGCCGCCTTCATCGCGCACCGCGCCTTGCGGGCCATTCCGGCGATTCCGCGGGCAACGCCCGGCTGGCAGAGCTGGCAGCGAAAGGAATTCCCATTTGGCCTCGCTTTGGGGCCGGCGTTAATCTTTTATCTTGGTTTGGCCAGTCTTTATGGTAGCTGAGCGCCCCGTCCAGCCACTGCAATCCGATCAGAGCGAGAGCCGCGCATGAACGATCAGACACCGACCTCCGCACGCATTGCGCCCCCGCCCTTGCCCGCCACGCTGGACGATACCGGCCTGACCATGACGATGATGCGGGATATCCTGCTGAAGACCATGTTCCGCATGTCCCTGAGCCATGCGTCCGAGATATCGAAAATCATCTGTCTGTCCTTTTCGCAGACCCAGATCCTGATCGACGACGCGCGCAAGAATCATCTGATCGAGGCGATGGGCACGCTGCACGCCAATTCAGAATCCGCCGAGATGGCGTTTCAGTTGACCGATACCGGCCGCACCCGCGCCCAGCAGGCGCTGGCGATCTCGGAATACTACGGCGCCATGCCGGTTCCCCTGGAGATTTATGCCGAACAAGTGCGTCGCCAGTCGATCCGCAAGGTAAAGATCAGCCGCGATGAGTTGCTGGCGGCGATGGGCGATCTGATCCTGCCCGAAGGGTTGCTCTCAAACCTGGGCCCTGCGGTGACATCCGGTCGCTCCATCCTGATGTATGGCCCGCCCGGCAACGGGAAATCGTCGATTTCAAACGGAATCCGCGATGCCATGGGGGACACCATCTACGTTCCCCGCGCGGTGGTGCATTCCGGCCAGATCCTGTCGGTCTATGATCCGATCGTCCACCGGATCCTCAAGACCGACGCCAATGCCGGCAACGCCCTTCGGTTGAGCGGACAGCGCTTCGACCCGCGCTATGTGTTGTGCGAGCGGCCGACAGTGGTCACCGGGGGCGAATTGAAACTGGAGATGCTGGAACTGAAATACAATTCGGTTTCGCGCACCTACCAGGCGCCCCTTCAGTTCAAGGCGATGGGCGGCGTGTTCATCGTCGATGACCTGGGCCGTCAGGAGGAACCGCCGCAGGCCCTGGTGAACCGCTGGATCGTCCCGCTGGAGATGAACTATGACATCCTGACGCTGGTGTCCGGCGAGAAGTTCATCGTGCCGTTCGACACGTTGGTGATCTTTTCGACCAATTTCCATCCGAACGAAATCTTTGACCAGGCCGCGCTGCGCCGCATCTTTTTCAAGATCAAGATAGACGGCCCCAACCAGGCCGATTTCCTGAAGATCTTTGCGCTGGTCGCCCGCAAGCGCCGGGTTCCGTTGAACGAAGACGCGCTGATCCATCTGCTGCAAACCAAGTATCCGACCATCGACAACGTCTATTCGAATTATCAGCCGGTGTTCCTGATCGACCAGATGATTTCAATCTGCGAGTTCGAGGGAAAGCCCTATCACATGTCGCCGGAATTGATCGATCGCGCGTGGTCCAACATGTTTGTGCGCGACGAAACGATCATTCGATAGCGCGGGCTTCGTTGGTCGCGGGTTTCAGGCCCCAGCGTTCGGACGCCGCATCCGCATAGGTGCGGCTGACGGGCAATTCATCGCCAGACCGCAAGACGACGAAATGGCGATACCCGTCGCGGCGCACATGGGTGGCCGCCGCGTCGGCAACCCAATGCGAGCGGTGAACCCGCAACCCCGACACGCCTTCGACCTCCCGCAAAGCGTCCGAAAACCGCAGACGAATCGATGTGGACCCGCAATCTGTCAACACCCGGACGGTGTGGTCGGACCCCGATATCGCCATCAGATCGCCGACCACATCGCCGGGCAGCCTCTGGTAAATCATCGGGCGAGAACTGGCGTCCTCAGCCTTGTTCGCCGTCGACGCCGCCTTGTCCTCGACAGGCGCCAGGTTTCGCCGGGTTCCATGGATCGTTTTCATGAAAATCTCGCGCGCCGCGATCAGCGACAGCGAGACCGCCAGCACGATCAGACCTTGCTGGATCATGTTGAACGGCTGCTGTCCGCGCGCCACGGAGTCGGTGATGAAATACAAGGGCGGTGTGTAGAGCAGCGTGAAGACCGGCGCGACGATGGCGTCATGCACCATCGGATGGGTTTCTTCGCTCAGAAAATGGTCCAGCATCTTGCGCAAGATCGAAACCAGCACGATGGACAGACCAATCACCGACGCCCAGAACAAGAACCGCTTCTCGCTGGTGATGCTGGGGAACGTCCCGAATGGCCCCATCAACGTAATCAGTGCCGTAGTCCCCGCCCAAATGACAATCAACGTCGGAAGAGAATAATTCCACCGTCCTTTCATGTCAAAATGCCAAGGTCCTTGCCGATTCACGAGATTCTGGATGGAGTCCAGGGTTTCATGATTTAATAGTTTGTTTCCCGCGTTTGCCAACCCTTCAAGTCGAAAAGAAATATCCCGATGCCCAATGATATCGACGCAGACCAGGCCAGCACATTGCGCCGGGTGCGGACCAGTTTCAGCCAGCAATCGATGATGGCCACGCTTGGCGCAACCCTGGCTGATGCCGACCGGGGCCGTTGCGTGCTGCGCGCCCCGATCGGCGCGCATGTGCTGCAACAGCATGGCGCGGCCCATGCCGGGCTTGCGTTCATGCTGGGGGATTCCGCCGCAGGCTACGCCGCGCTGACACTGATGCCGCACGATGCCGAGGTGATGACGGTCGAGATGAAGATCAACCTGATGGCCCCGGCGGTCGGAGACGCGCTGGAAGCGGTCGGCACGGTGGTCAAGTCAGGCCGGCGATTGAGCGTGGTTCAGGCCGAGGTTTTCGCACTGTCGGGCGCGCACCGAAAGACGATCGCGCTGTTGCAGGGCACCATGATCCCGGTGCCCTTGCCCGAATAGGCGCTCAGGCCGTCAGGCCCTGCGGCTCGGTCAGCCCGTTGACACGGCAGGCGGCGGTCAGCGTGTTGGCCAGCAGGCAGGCGATTGTCATGGGCCCGACGCCGCCGGGCACCGGGGTGATGGCGCCCGCGACCTGCGCGGCACTGGCGAATTCGACGTCCCCGACCAGTTTGGTCTTGCCGTCCCGCTCGATGCGGTTGATGCCCACGTCGATCACGGTGGCCCCTGGCTTGACCCAATCGCCCGGCACCATTTCCGGCCGACCCACGGCAGCGACCAGAATGTCGGCGCGGCGGCAGACCTCGGCCAGGTCCCTGGTGCGGGAATGGGCGATGGTCACGGTGCAGCTGTCGCCCAGCAGCAACTGCGCCATCGGCTTGCCGACAATGTTCGAACGCCCGACGATCACCGCGTTCAGCCCCGACAGGCTGCCATGGTGGTCGCGCAGCATCATCAGGCAACCCAGCGGTGTGCAGGGAACCATGGATTTCTGCCCGGTGCCCAACAGGCCGACATTGCTGATATGAAACCCGTCCACATCCTTGGCGGGATCGATGGTGTTGATGACCAGATCGCTGTTCAGATGATCCGGCAAGGGCAGCTGCACCAGAATGCCGTGCACTGCCGGATCGGCATTCAGAGTTTTGATCAACGTCAGCAAATCTTCTTCGGCGGTGTCGATTGGCAGCTTGTGTTCATAAGAATTCATGCCGACTTCGACGGTCTGCTTGCCTTTCGAGCGCACATAGACCTGGCTCGCCGGGTCTTCGCCGACCATCACCACGGCCAGGCCGGGCGTGATCCCGTGTTCGTCCTTCAGGCGCTGGACGTGTTCGGCCACCTGACCGCGAACCCTGGCCGCAAAGGCCTTGCCGTCGATAATCGTTGCACTCATCGAATTGCTCCTTTCTTGCCGCTGACTCTGGTCTTGCGGTCAATCACGCCGCACACCGCAATGCGCCCTGGGCCGGTCTCACTCGGCGCAGCAACCGGGCAGTCTGTGGGATGGTGGGCGGGGCGATGTGCGTTGCACGAGCGCCGCACATCGCCCGCGCTGCACATCAGAAAAGCCCCTCGACATGGCCTTCCGCGCCGATGCGGATGTTCTCGGCGGCCGGGTTGCGCGGCAGGCCCGGCATGGTCATGATCTCGCCGCAGATCACCACGATGAACCCCGCCCCCGCCGACAGCCGCACTTCGCGGATCGGCACGGTATGGCCGGTGGGTGCGCCGCGCAGGTTGGGGTCGGTGCTGAACGAATACTGGGTCTTCGCCATGCAGACCGGGAAATGGCCATAGCCCGCCTCTTCCCATGCCTTCAGTTGGCCGCGCACCGACTTGTCGGCAATCACCGCATCGGCGTGATAGATGCGCTTGGCCACGGTTTCGATCTTTTCGAACAGGCTCATGTCATCGGGATAGAGCGGGGCGAAGTTGGCCGAACCGGATTCCGCCATCTCGACAACCTTGCGCGCCAGTGCTTCGCTTCCGGCTGAACCATGCGCCCAATGCTTGCACAGGATTGCTTCGGCGCCCTGATCGGCGACATAGGCCTGCACGGCGGCAATTTCGGCATCCGTGTCCGAATGGAAATGGTTGATCGCCACCACCACCGGCACGCCAAAGGATTTGACGTTGGCGATGTGGCGGCCCAGATTCGGGCAGCCCTTGTTGACCGCATCCACGTTTTCAGGGCCGAGATCGGCCTTGGCGACGCCGCCATTCATCTTCATCGCCCGCACGGTGGCCACGATGACCGCCGCCGATGGCTTCAGCCCGGCCTTGCGGCATTTGATGTCGAAGAATTTCTCGGCGCCCAGATCAGCCCCGAACCCGGCTTCGGTGACAACATAATCGCCCAGTTTCAGCGCCGTCCGCGTGGCAATGACCGAGTTGCAGCCATGCGCGATATTGGCGAACGGACCGCCATGCACGAAAGCCGGGTTGTTTTCCAGCGTCTGCACCAGGTTGGGCTGCATCGCGTCCTTCAACAGAACCGTCATTGCACCATCGGCCTTGATGTCGCGGCAATAGATCGGACGGCGGTCACGGGTATAGGCGACAACGATATCGCCCAGCCGTTTTTGCAGGTCGTCCAGATCGCGCGACAGGCACAGAATGGCCATGACTTCGGACGCTACGGTGATGTCGAACCCGGTCTGGCGCGGGAAGCCGTTGGACACGCCGCCCAGGCTGGTCACGACATCGCGCAGGGCGCGGTCGTTCATGTCCATGACCCGGCGCCAGACAACGCGGCGCTCGTCGATTTCCAGACCGTTGCCCCAATAAATGTGGTTGTCGATCATCGCCGACAGCAGGTTGTGGGCGCTGGTGATGGCGTGGAAGTCACCCGTGAAGTGCAGGTTCATTTCCTCCATCGGAAC
>CAJQNQ010000139.1 GCA_905479725.1 uncultured Paracoccaceae bacterium
GTCCGGATCATTCAGATGGGCCGCCAGCCAATCGGTGGACACCAGCGTGCGGGGATCGTCGATTGCCATGCTCAACCCTTTCGTCACTGTCGGTCAGCAACCGATACCCGGCGACGCCGTTTCAGGCAAGGGCAGGCGCCGTCAGTCTTGCAAGGGTTTTCGTGCGATCTGGCTGACATAGGACATGAAGCCGAAGACCGTGCCGGCCGACACCCGGCGGCAGGACCAGGCCCGGTCTTGGCGCCGCACAGCTTCGATGCGTGCCCTGTCCGCCTGAAGGCGTTCAATTCACACCTGTTTTTCATATATTTTTGCCGGTATAGGGGCGCGGCGGCTGCTGGAACTCCGATGGCGCCGTGACAGCCGGTCACAATTTCAACACGCGCGCGCGGCGGCAGATGACGATGACACCCAGCCTGACAGACCTGTATGACGCCCGCGTCGCCCAAGGCGACATTCACCCTGATGCCGCGCAGCGCGCCGTGTTGCCGGCGCTTCAGGCGCGGCGCGCGTATCTGGAGCAGCCGCCAAAAAAGGGATTGCTGGGCGGGTTGCTCAGAAAACCGGCCGAGGGGCCGAAGGGCCTGTATCTGTGGGGCGGTGTGGGGCGCGGCAAATCCATGCTGATGGACCTGTTCCACGAAGCCGCCGACCTGCCCGAAAAGCGGCGCGTGCATTTTCACGCCTTCATGCAGGAAATCCACGCCGGGATGCACGAGGCCCGCAAGAAGGGTGTCGATGATGCGCTGGCCCCGGTGGCCGCGCGCGTGGCGCGCCAGGTGCGCCTGCTGGCGTTTGACGAGATGCAGATCACCGATATCACGGACGCGATGATCGTCGGGCGGCTCTTCGAGATGCTGATGGAGGCCGGGGTTATCATTGTCACTACCTCGAACCGCCCGCCCGAGGATTTGTATAAGGACGGTTTGAACCGGACGCTGTTCGTGCCCTTCATCGACCTGCTGCGCGCGCAGATGGAGGTGATCGAACTGAAAAGCGAGACCGATTACCGCCAGCACCGTTTGACCGGCGCCCAGGTCTATTTCCACCCCGCCGATGCCGGCGCGCGCACGGCCATTGATGGCCTGTGGACGGAACTGACCGGCGGCGACAAGGGCGAGCCGCTGTTCTTGAGTGTGCAGGGCCGGGACGTGGATCTGCCCTGGCACCATAACGGCGTCGCGCGGGCCGGGTTCTGGGATCTGTGCGGCCGCCCGCTGGGACCGGCGGATTATCTGGCCATCGCCGCGGCCGTGCGCGTGCTGATCCTTGAGGAAATACCGCTGCTGTCGGCTTCAAACTACAACGAGGCCAAGCGCTTCGTGACACTGATCGATGCGCTTTACGAGGGCAAGGTGCGGCTGATTGCCAGCGCCGCCGAACAGCCCGAACGGCTGTATATCGAAGGCGCCGGGTCATTCGAATTCGAACGCACGGCCAGTCGACTGCGCGAAATGCAGGCCAGCGACTGGGGCGCCGAGGCGCGGTAGCCTGCGCGCCCCACGGCGATGTTACCGTGTGCCCTGACGTTCAATCCTGGTGAACTTTTCCAGCCGTGTATCGCTGTCGGTGCGGGCGCGCTGTTGCAGTTTTTTCGTGGCCTCGCTGGGCTTGGCGGCGCGTTCCTGGCCGGTGAAACGCTCCATCCGGGCGTCAGAGGCCGCAGTTTGATGGTCAAGCGGGTGTTTGCTCATGGGACGCTCCATTTCTGCGCGTTCAAGTGTCACAATCATAGCGTGATCCGTGGCAAAAGTCACGCCCGCACGGCGCCCGGCAGCCGACGGGCCATCACCGTGCGCAGGGCGTCATCCATCGGCGTCGGCTGAAAATCGGGGATCAGGCGCGCCATTTTCTGACCAGACAAGGTGTGCGGGTGATCGTAAAGATACCGCATTTCATAAAGCTCCCGCGCCAGTTCCCAGAACGGCGCTGCAAGGCGAATCATCCACCATGGGAACCCGGTAATCTTCAGGTCCCGTCCCATCAATCGGGACAACCGGGCGGTCAGATCGGCGGTAGAGAAGGTGTAGCCGTCAAACGGAATGTCGATGAACGCGGGCAGTTCGGCGCGCCTTTCGGCCAGCGCCACCGCCGCGCGCGCCATGTCGGGCAGATAGGCGTGGGCCCGCCGCGCCTGCGGATCGCCCACCGACGTGACCTTGCCCTTGTGGATCGCCCGCAGATAGCCGTGATCCATCCAGGTGTTCGCCTCGTCGGGGTCGATGAAGTCGCCCGCGCGCAACAGGATGGTGCGCACACCCTGCACGGCGGCGGCGCGGTATGTCGCCTCCACCTCGACCCGGATCTGGCCCTTGCGGCTGGCCGGGATCTGCGGTGTTTCGGCGGACCACGGCCCGGGCTGCGTGCCGTAGACATACACATTGCCCGGAAACAGGATCACCGCGCCCGACGCCCTGGCGGCCCCGATCACCTGCGCTGTGATCTGCGGTTGCAAGGTTTTCCAGTCATGATAGGCGGACGGGTTCATGCCGTTGACGATCACGTCGCAGCCCGTTGCCGCCGCGTTCAGGTCGGTGCCGCGCTGATACCGCCGCACGCGCCATCCGGCGGCCTCGAACGCCTTGGCAAAATGGCGCCCGATATTGCCCGAGGCGCCGGTGATCAGAACTGTCTGTGTCATGGGGGTTTCCTTGTTTGTCTGGATGGCTCCAATTTCTCCCAAACAGATCAGAATGGATATTGCCCAGCGTTTTTGATCTGATATTCATAATTGAATGGAAAATCCTTCCCCGGACTGGACCCTTCTGCGCTCGTTCCTGGCGGTTGCCGATGGCGGATCGCTGTCATCGGCGGCGCGCGCGCTTGGGCAAAGCCAACCCACGCTGGGCCGCCATATCCGCCTGCTGGAAGCGCAACTGGGCCTGACCCTGTTCCGCCGCGTGCCCCGTGGGCTGGAGCTGACCGACGATGCCGCGCCGCTGGTCGAGGTGGCGCGCGCCATGGCCCAACACGCCGCGCGCCTGACCTTGCTGGCCGAGGGGCGGCAAGAGGGGTTGAAGGGCACCGTGCGGATTACCGCCTCGCATGTTCTGTCGCTGTCGGTGCTGCCGCCGATCCTGGCGCGGCTCAGGCTGGCCGAACCGAATATCCAGATCGAACTGGTGCCCAGCGATACCACCGAGAACCTGCTGTTTCGCGAGGCCGACATCGCCCTGCGGATGTATCGGCCCGAGCAGCTGGACATCATCGCGCGCCATGTTACCGACCTGCCGCTGGGCCTGTATGCCGCGCATTCCTATCTGGAGCGGGCCGGAGAACCCGGCGGGGTCGACGATCTGCGGCGCCATGATTTCGTGGGGTATGACCGCGATGACCGGATGATCCGCCTGATGCGAGAGATGAATTTCACCGTCACGCGGGATTTCTTTCCAATGCGCTGCGATGACCAGACCGTGCATTGGGAACTGGTTTGCGCGGGCTGCGGGATCGGCGGCACGCAGCGCGATATCGGGGATGCTGATCCCCGCGTCCGGCGTATCCTGCCGGACCTGCCGCTGCCGGCGCTGCCGTTGTGGCTGGCCGCGCCGTCGGCCCTGCGGACAAATCCGCGCATTCGCCGGGTGTGGGACTTTCTGGCCAGCGCGCTGGCCGCGCGCGCATAGCCCGCCGGCACCGCGCTCAGGCCGCTTGCTTGGGGCTATCCGCCGCCTTGGGGCAAACGCGCCAGGCAGGGTGCGGCCCCCCTGCGCGGCCAGCGGGTCGAGGCGGGGCCATGGCCCCCCCCGGTATTCCCGGCATGTCCTTGACCGCGCGGCAGCGACAGGCTAGGCCGCTGGCGCATCAGCAAATAAAGGGAGATCCCGGTGGCCAATCCTTCCATTCTCATCCTTGCGGGCGACGGTATCGGCCCCGAGGTCATGGCCGAGGTCAAGAAGATCATCGGCTGGTTCGGCACCGCGCGCGGTGTGCAGTTCGACGTGTCCGAGGATCTGGTCGGCGGCGCCGCCTATGACGCGCATGGCACGCCGCTGCATGATGACACGATGGCCAGGGCGCAAGAGGTAGACGCGGTTCTGCTGGGCGCCGTGGGCGGCCCCAAATATGACAGCCTGGATTTCAGCGTGAAGCCCGAGCGCGGGCTGCTGCGCCTGCGCAAGGAAATGGACCTGTTTTCCAACCTGCGCCCGGCCCAGTGCTTTGACGCGCTGGCCGATTTTTCGTCGCTGAAGAAAGACGTGGTGGCCGGTCTGGACATCATGATCGTGCGCGAATTGACCAGCGGCATCTATTTCGGCGAACCCCGCGGGATCTTCACCGAAGGCAACGAGCGCGTGGGCATCAACACCCAGCGGTATACGGAATCGGAAATTGCCCGCGTGGCGCGCTCGGCGTTCGAACTGGCCCGCAAGCGCGGCAACAAGGTCTGCTCGATGGAGAAGGCCAATGTCATGGAATCAGGCATCCTGTGGCGCGAGGTCGTGACCGAGATCCACGCCAGGGAATACCCGGATGTCGAACTGAGCCACATGTATGCCGATGCCGGCGCGATGCAGCTGTGCCGCTGGCCCAAGCAGTTCGACGTGATCGTCACCGACAACCTGTTCGGCGACCTGTTGTCGGATGCCGCCGCGATGCTGACCGGATCGCTGGGCATGTTGCCCTCGGCCTCGCTGGGCCTGCCGATGGAAAACGGCCGCCCCAAGGCGCTTTACGAGCCGGTCCATGGCTCTGCCCCCGACATTGCCGGTCAGGGCAAGGCCAATCCCAGCGCCTGCGTGCTGAGTTTCGCCATGGCACTG
>CAJQNQ010000140.1 GCA_905479725.1 uncultured Paracoccaceae bacterium
GGCGACGCGGGCGAAGGCCTCGCCGGCGCCGCCGGGTTGCTGCGCGCCCGGCTCGGTGGCCGGGCGCGCACGTTGGTAGAGCTGAGCTGCCGAAGAGGATCTTACATCCATTCTGGTGTTCCCCTATCGCCGGAGCAATTCGATCAGCGCGGTCTGCATCTGCCGGGACTGATCGAACATCCTGAGGTTCGCCTCGTAGGAACGCTGCGCTTCGCGCGCGTCTGCGATCTCGACCATGATGTCGACATTCGATCCGAGGTAGTAGCCCGAGTCATCCGCCAGGATGTTGCCGGGGTCGTAGATACGTGTCAGGTCCCGCCGGTCCAGCAGGACATCGCCGGTCCGCACGCCCGAGGCCTGGCCGAACCGGTCGCCGGGTAAAGCCTGCGGTTCGAACGGGACGGTCTTGCGTCGGTAGCCCGGGGTATCGGCGTTGGCGATGTTTTCCGACACATGGCGCAACCGGGTCGCCTGCGCCTGCATGCCCGAGGCGGATAGCGAAAGGGTCTGGTCAAGGCTGTTCATGGCAGTCCCCCTCAGCGACCGATGCTGGCGCGCAGCAGGTCGCGCGTCGTGGAATAGATGCCCAGCGCCATTTCATGCTGCTGTCTGGCCGACACGGCGCGCATCATCTCATTTTCGATGGAAACGGTATTGCCGTCCGGCGAGACGGTGGCCGGATTGGCCTCCTGCCGGATACGGGGGGCGGCGCCCTGCGCTGCTTGCCCGTCGCGCCAGTATTCGGCGAAAGGCGCAACATCGAGCGAGCGATACCCGGGGGTATTGGCGTTGGCCACGTTTTGCGCGATGGCCTGCTGCCGCGTCGCCGCGTGTGTGGCCAAGGACTGCGCCATGCGCAGAATGTCCAGACTTTCGAACATGGGTTTCTCCCGTTGCTGGCTTACACCAAGCATTAAGGGTGATTCGTTTAGAAACGGTAACGATGAGTGATTTCATCGACCGTTCTGAACAGGAGCCCCCATGAGCGTCTTTGACACCTTGATCGCCGAAATCGCCGAAATCCGCCCCGTGCGCCATGTCGGGCGGATCAGCGCCATGCAGGCGGCGACCGTGACGGCGCGGGGCTTGTCGATGCGCGCACGCCTGGGCGACCGGGTTCGCATCGCCGACAGCATCGGCGGCGAGATCCTGGCCATGGGCCGCGACGGGGCCGAAATCCTGCCCGAGGCCGATCTGGAGGGGCTGGCGATCGGCGATCCCGTCGAACATCTGGGGCGCAACACCATTGCCCCGGATGCCTCGTGGATCGGGCGCATCGTCGATCCCTACGGCGAACCGCTGGATGGCCGGCCGCTGCCGCGCGGGCCCAGTCCGCGCGCGCTGCGCAGCGCCCCGCCGCCGCCCGCCCGGCGCAAGCGTCTGGGGGGGCGGCTGTCAACCGGGCTGGATGCGTTCAACACGCTGCTGCCGCTGGTGCGGGGTCAGCGCATCGGCCTGTTCGCCGGATCCGGGGTGGGCAAGACCATGCTGCTGGGCCAGTTCGCCCGCGGGATCGAGGCGGATGTGGTGGTGCTGGCGCTGGTCGGCGAACGCGGACGCGAGTTGCGCGATTTCACCGAAGGGGTGCTGGGCCCCGAAGGATTGGCGCGCTCGGTCGTGGTCAGCGCGACATCGGATCAGTCACCCCTGGCGCGGCGCCGCGCGGCCCTGACCGCCATGGCGGTGGCCGAGCATTTCCGTGACCTGGGCCAGCATGTGCTGTTGCTGTGCGATTCCGTCACCCGTTTCGCGGAAGCGCACCGTGAAATCGCGCTGGCGGCGGGCGAGGCCCCCAGCCTGCGCGGCTTTCCGCCCTCGACCGCGCATCAGATCATGGCCCTGTCCGAGCGCGCCGGCCCGGGCGTCGACGGACAAGGCGACATCACGGCGGTCTTTACCGTGCTGGTCGCCGGGTCGGACATGGATGAACCAGTCGCCGACATTCTGCGCGGTGTGCTGGACGGGCATGTCGTGCTGGAGCGCGCGATTGCCGAGCGCGGGCGCTTTCCGGCGATTGACCTGATGCGCTCGGTCTCGCGCAGCCTGCCGGATGCCGCGACCCCGGGCGAGAACGCCCATATCTCCGAAGCCCGCCGCCTGATCGGCGCCTGGGAGCGCGCCGAAATGATGGTGCAGGCCGGTCTTTATGCTCAGGGCTCCGATCCGCTGACCGACCGCGCGATCCGGCTGTGGCCCAAACTGGACGCCTTTCTGGCAGGCGCCGACGCGGCCAGCGCCGTTGACAGCTTCAAACGGCTCAAACAGGTGCTGGACGGATGAGCGGACGCGTCAATGGCTCTCGGGGACCAGAATTTCGCGCTTGCCGACATGGTTGGCCGAGCTGACCACGCCTTCGTCCTCCATCTGCTCTACAAGACGGGCGGCCTTGTTGTAGCCGATGGCGAGCTTGCGCTGGATGTAGGAGGTCGAGCACTTGCGGTCGCGGGCGACGATGGCGACGGCCTGGTCGTAGAGCGCGTCTTCGCCGCCAGTGTTGCCGCCGAGACCAAGCACGAGGTCGATCTCGCTCTCCGCGTCCGCTTCGGGGCCATCGACGACGCCGGCGTCATAGGCTGGGCTGCCCTGCGCCTTGAGATGGTTGACAATCTCCTCAACTTCTTCGTCGGAAACGAAGGGGCCGTGCACGCGGGTGACGCGTCCGCCACCGGCCATGTAGAGCATGTCGCCCATGCCCAGCAGCTGTTCGGCGCCCATCTCGCCCAGAATGGTGCGCGAATCGATTTTGCTGGTGACCTGGAAGGAGATCCGGGTGGGGAAGTTCGCCTTGATCGTGCCGGTGATCACATCGACCGAGGGCCGCTGTGTGGCCATGATCAGGTGGATGCCGGAGGCCCGCGCCATCTGCGCAAGTCGCTGGATGCAGGCCTCGATCTCCTTGCCGGCGACCATCATCAGGTCGGCCATCTCGTCGACGATGACCACGATGTAGGGCATCGGCTCGGGGCGGAACTCCTCGGTCTCGAACATCGGCTCGCCGGTATCCTCGTCGAAGCCGGTCTGCACGGTGCGGGTGAAGGCCTCGTCGCGCTCGATGGCGTCGCGGACGCGGGTGTTGTAGCCGTCGATGTTGCGCACGCCCATCTTGGACATCTTGCGGTAGCGCTCCTCCATCTCGGCCACCGTCCATTTCAGGGCCACGACGGCCTTCTTCGGATCGGTCACGACGGGGGAGAGAAGGTGCGGGATGCCGTCATAGACGCTGAGTTCCAGCATCTTGGGATCGATCATGATGAGGCGGCATTCCTCGGGCGAAAGCTTGTAGAGCAGCGACAGGATCATCGTGTTGATCGCGACCGACTTGCCCGAACCGGTGGTGCCCGCGATCAGCAGGTGGGGCATCTTGGCCAGGTTGGCGACGACGGGTTCGCCGCCGATGTCCTTGCCGAGCGCAAGCGGCAGGCGCAGGTTCGTGTCGCCGAAGTCGCGCGCGGCGATGATCTCGCGCAGGACCACCCTTTC
>CAJQNQ010000141.1 GCA_905479725.1 uncultured Paracoccaceae bacterium
GCGGCGGTGGTGCCGATCAGCACATAGATCCCGGCGCCCACGGTCACGCCAAGGCCGTAAAGCGTGAACAACGGCAAGGTCAGCGCGCGGCGCAGCGTGACGGATGTCTGGTCAATGGCCTGGGTCATGGGAAGCGGTCCGTCAGCGGCGTTGGGTTCCTATTCAACGTGCTGTCGGCGGCAAAGGCAACGTGACATGACAGCGCCCACTGATCGCGCTTTCTGATCCGGCTTGACCGGCCCCATGGCAGGGCCTATACCCCGCGCGTCCGGGGGCGGGATTCGCCCAGCGGGCTGTTTTCGGTTGTGCCCCCGTCTTCTTCGGCGGATTCTTGGGCCTGATCGGACGCTCATGAACGAACGACGACCTGATCCTCCGGCGGGCTGCACCATGCGGGACCCGGCAGAAGACGTGGAGCTCTGGGGCGGCATACACCTTCACGGACCAACCGTGAGCGATGATAGGAGAAGATCAGATGAACCTGATCGCACAGATTGAAGCCGAGCAGATTGCTGCGCTTGGCAAGACCATCCCCGATTTCAAGGCCGGCGACACGGTCCGCGTCGGCTACAAGGTGACCGAAGGCACGCGCTCGCGCGTTCAGAACTTTGAAGGCGTCTGCATCAGCCGCCGCAATGGCTCTGGCGTCGCCGGTTCGTTCACCGTTCGCAAGATTTCCTTCGGCGAAGGCGTGGAACGTATGTTCCCGCTCTACTCGACCAACATCGACAGCATCGATGTGGTTCGCCGCGGCAAGGTGCGTCGCGCCAAGCTGTATTACCTGCGCGACCGTCGCGGCAAGTCGGCCCGTATCGCTGAAAAGACCAACTACCGCCCGATGGGCGACAAGTAAGGACATTGATCATGAAAGACTCGATCCATCCCGAATATCACATGATCAACGTCAAGCTGGTTGACGGCAGCGTTGTTCAGATGCGCTCGACCTGGGGCAGCGAAGGCGAAACCATCGCGCTGGACATCGATCCGTCGGTGCACCCCGCCTGGACCGGCGGCACCTCGCGCCTGATGGACACCGGCGGCCGCGTGTCGAAGTTCAAGAACAAGTATGCAGGCCTGGGCTTCTGATCCCGGCCACAGTGCAGAGGGTAGGCGCCGTTGCTCATGCAGCGGCGCTTCCTTTTTGTGTCCCTGCGCCAACTGACCCCCAGTTGCGCGACCCGGCTGGCCTGGGGCAGGGTTTCGATAGAACGGGACAGCAACAGACGGGGCGGTGATGATCCTCGAAATCCTGATCGTGGCGACTGTGGCGTTGGCGGCAGGGATACTGATGGTGCCGCGCCTGAGGCGCTGGAGCATCTGGCGCGCCATGGTAACGCCGCTGGCCTCGATCATCGGTTCGGGCTTCCTGATCCTGGGGCCGTTGCTGAACTACGCGTTTGGCGTCTGGGCGCCGCTGGCCATGGCTGCGTTGTGCCTGGTGGCCTGGGGCTTCGGGGCCGCGATCCGTGACAACATCGCCTTTCTGGGCGACGTGGGGTCAGGCGCGCAGGATCATTGGAGCGAATCCGCAGCCTCGGCGATACTGGGTTTCGCCTACATGATCTCGGTCGCCTATTACCTCAACCTGCTGGGTTCCTTCGCGCTGTCGCTGACGCCGTTCGGCACGCCGTTCAACGCGCGGATTCTGACCAGCGCCGTCTATCTGCTGATCGGCTTCATCGGCTGGACTCGCGGGTTCAAAATGCTCGAATCGTTGGAATATTCATCGGTCACACTGAAACTCGCCATCATTGCCGGGCTTCTGGTGGCGCTCGCGGTGTATTTCACGCAGAACGCCAGCAACGGGGCGCTGGTGCAGGGAGCCCCGCGCGAAACCGGGCTAGCCGCGATCACGCTGGGCTTTGGCCTGATCGTGACGGTGCAGGGGTTCGAGACCTCGCGCTATCTGGGCGATGACTACGATGCGCTGACGCGGATCCGGTCGATGCGCATGGCGCAGATCCTGTCGGCGGCGGTCTACATTGCCTATATCACGCTGGTGGCCTTCAGCTTCACGCCATCCACCGACCACCTGTCAGAAACCGCGATTGTTCATATGATGGGGTTTGTGTCCCCGATCTTGCCGTTCATGCTGGTAGCCGCGGCTCTGGCGGCACAGTTTTCGGCAGCGGTGGCGGATACCAACGGCTCCGGCGGGCTGGTGTTCGAACTCAGCCGCAAGCGCATTCCGCAGCGCCTGGCCTATGTGCTGACGGTGGCGGTGGGGCTGGGTGTCACCTGGATCGCGGATGTGTTCCAGATCATCGCCTATGCGTCGCGCGCCTTTGCCGCCTATTACAGCCTGCAAGCCGCGATTGCGGCGGTGCGGGTCTG
This sequence comes from uncultured Paracoccaceae bacterium, assembly GCA_905479725.1. Lineage (GTDB taxonomy): Bacteria > Pseudomonadota > Alphaproteobacteria > Rhodobacterales > Rhodobacteraceae > Pararhodobacter. The sequence continues at coordinate 2,335 of CAJQNQ010000141.1, forward strand.
GCCGGTCCACAAGGCACGGGCCGTGATATATGGCGCCCTCGCGGTCCTGGGTTTGGCGATGGTCTTTTTCGGCAGGTCGTTCGAATAACTGGTCTCGCCACCGCTTCCCTCGGGCGCGCGCTGCGCATATGGTGCGCCAGCGCAGCGGACGCGCGGGCAAGACAGGGCAGACACGTGGCGCATATCATCGTCACCGGCAACGAAAAGGGCGGGTCGGGCAAGTCGACGACGGCCATGCACATCGCCACCGCGCTGGTGCGGATGGGGCACAAGGTAGGGGCGCTGGATCTGGACCTGCGTCAACGCAGCTTCGGGCGCTATATCGAGAATCGTCAGGCGCTTTGCGCGCGCGAGCATCTGGTGCTGCCGATGCCAGACTACGCCGAACTGCCCGAGGTCGACGCGGCGCAGCTTGGTCCGAACGAGAATATCAACGATCACCGATTGTCAGTGGCGATCAGCGGTCTGGACGAGGCGTGCGATTTCGTGGTCATCGATTGCCCCGGCAGCCATACGCGCCTGAGCCAAGTGGCGCATTCGCTGGCCGATACGCTGATCACGCCGATGAACGACAGTTTCGTGGATTTCGACCTGCTGGCGCGCACCGATCCGATGACGAACAAGGTGCTGGGTCCGTCGATCTACGCGGAAATGGTCTGGCAGGCGCGGCAATTGCGGGCGCAGGCCGGATTGAAGCCGATCGACTGGATCGTGGTGCGCAACCGGCTGGGTGCGCAACAGATGCACAACAAGCGCAAGATCGGCGAGGCGCTGGAGCAATTGTCCAGGCGGATCGGTTTCCGGGTCGCGCCGGGGTTCAACGAGCGCGTGATCTTTCGGGAACTGTTCCCGCGCGGCCTGACATTGCTGGATCTGCGCGACGTGGGGGTCGAGCAGTTGAACATGTCGAACGTGGCCGCCAGACAGGAGCTGCGCGATCTGCTGACCGCGCTGCGCCTGCCCGGCGTGACGGTCAGTGTCTGAAGAAGCCCTTGGCTGGCAGCTGATCCGGCACCGATTTGTGCATCTCGTCCAGTCGCATCAATACCTTGTCTTCTTCGTCGGCAAAGATGTTGAACGGCAGCTTCACGGCGTCGCCAAGACGGCCAAGGGGGGTTCGCTGGGCTCGCATGTCTTGTTTCCTTTTCTGCGCGGTTTCCTGCACGGGCCTTGATGCCGGCAGCCTGTGGCAACACTGCGGCGATGCTGCGGTGCTTTATCGTTAACATCCCGGCGTGAAGGCGGCGCTGGCCTGTTGCGGCGCCAGCCGGAATAGGGGTAAACCATGAACATTGACGGGGCGATTCTGCGCCTGTCTGCGGTGGGGTCCGATGCTTTCGCTTGTCTGGTTCAAACGCGATCTGCGGGTGCACGATCACCCCGCGCTGGCGCTGGCCGCCGCACAGGGCGCTGTTCTGCCGGTCTACATCATCGAGCCTGAACTGTGGGCGCAGCCGGATGCCTCGGCCCGGCAATGGGCGTTCGTGGCGGAATCATTGCACGAATTGCGCCGTGATCTTGCGGACCTGGGCCAGCCGCTGATCCTGCGCGTGGGCGAGGCGGTGGACGTGCTGGCCCGCCTGCGCGCCAAGCATCGGTTTGCGCAGATCGTCTCGCACGAGGAAACCGGCAACGGCTGGAGCCGCGCGCGCGACCGGCGCGTTGCGGCCTGGGCACGCGAGAGCAATCTGCCCTGGATCGAACTGCCGCAATCGGGTGTTGAACGCAACGGCCCGGGGCCGGATGGCTGGGCTGCGCGGCGCGCCCGGTTCATCGCGCAGCCGCTGGCGCAGGTGGCGGCGTTGAAACCCGTGGCTGACGGGACGGGGGCCGTGCCCAGCGCGAAATCGCTGAAACTGGCGGACGATGCCTGCCCCTTTCGCCAGCCCGGCGGGCGCGCGGCGGGGATGCTGGCCCTGAACAGCTTTACGGCTTCACGCGGCCTGACCTATCGCGGCGCGCTGAGCTCTGCGCTGACGGCCGAGCGCGCGTGCTCGCGCCTGTCGCCCTATCTGGCCTTTGGCGCGCTGTCCGGGCGCGAGGTCGCGCAGGCCATCGGGGCGCAAAAGCAGGTGCGGCGTGGGCAAGCCGGCTGGGGTGCCAGCCTGCGCCGATTCGAAGCGCAATTGGGCTGCCGCGATCACGGCGTGCAACAGCTGGAAGATCGGCCGGACATGGAAACCCGCGCCCTGCACCCCGCGCTGGAAGGTGTGCACCCCATGCAACCGGATGCCACCCGCCTGGCGGCCTGGCAGCGCGGCGAGACCGGATTGCCCTTCGTCGATGCGTGCATGCGCTATTTGCGGGCCACCGGGTGGCTGAACTTCCGCATGCGCGCGATGCTGCAATCCGTGGCCAGCTATCATCTGTGGCTGGACTGGCGGGTCAGCGGCGCGCATCTGGCGCGGCAATTCACCGACTATGAGCCCGGCATTCACTGGGTGCAGGTGCAATTGCAATCCGGTGTCGCGGGTATGGGCGCGCCGCGTTTCCTCGATCCCGTCAGGCACGGGCAGGAGCACGATCCCGGGGGCCTGTTCATCCGTCGCTGGGTGCCGGAACTGTCGCCGGTGCCGGACAGGTTTCTGCACGCGCCATGGACATGGCCGCAGGCGCGCCAACTGCTGGGTGCGCGCTATCCCGAGCCCGTGATCGACCCGGCCGCGGGTTTGCGCACGGCGCGCGCGGCTCTGGCAGCCCGCCGTCACCAGCCCGGTTTCAAGGCCGATGCGGCAAGGATCGTGGCGCAACATGGCAGCCGCAAATCCAGGCCCCCGCCGGGTGCGCGCGCGCGCCCGCCATCCGCACAATTGCGCCTGGATTTGTGACAGGGGCGCCGCGCCGCCCGCTGCGACCCCATTTGCAAGACCGGCTTGAAACTGTCGTTGCCCAAGGCGGGAAAATGCCTGCGTTCCGCGTGTTGCCTATCGGAAACTTTTTCCCTAACTGTATCCCATTGCATGCAGACCGTCGCGCATGACGCGACAAGCAGAGGGCGGATCATGGCGCAACGGATCGAAAAACACGGATTGCAGGTGGATGCCCGCCTGGCGGATTTCATCGACACCAGGGCGTTGGCCGGAACCGGTCTGAAGGGCGCGGACTTCTGGCAGTCCTTTTCGGATATCGTGCACGATCTGGCGCCCAGGAACCGGGCCCTGCTGGACTCCCGCGACGCGTTGCAGGCGCAGATCGATGCCTGGCATGTCGCCCGCCGCGGCCAGCCGCATGATGCCGCCGCCTACAAGGCGTTTCTGGAGGAAATCGGTTATCTGCTGCCGGAAGGCGAGGATTTTCAGATCACCACGCAGAACGTGGACCCGGAAATCGCCAGCATTGCCGGGCCGCAGCTGGTGGTGCCGATCACCAACGCCCGCTACGCGCTGAACGCGGCCAATGCGCGCTGGGGCAGCCTGTATGATTGCCTTTATGGCACCGACGCCATGGGCAGCGTTGCGCCAAAGGGCGGCTATGATCGCGGCCATGGCGCCCGGGTGGTGGCCCGTGCACGGGTATTTCTGGACGAGGCCTTTGCGATCAAGGGCACCAGCCACGCCGATGCCCGCCGCTATCATGTGCATGATGGCGCCTTGCTGATCGACGATCATCCGCTGGTCGAACCCGCGAAATTCGTCGGCTATACCGGCAACCCCAAGGCGCCCGATTCGGTGATGCTGGTCAATCACGGCCTGCATGTGGAACTGGTCTTTGACCGCGCGCATCCGATCGGCAGCCGCGATCAGGCGCTGCTGGCCGATGTGCGGCTGGAAAGCGCGCTGACCGCGATCATGGATTGCGAGGATTCGGTGGCCTGCGTGGATGCCGAGGACAAGGTGCAGGCCTATGGCAACTGGCTGGGCCTGATGCAGGGCACGCTGTCCGAGGCCGTGAGCAAGGGCGGCCTGACCTTCGAGCGCCGCCTGAACGCCGACCGGGTCATCACCGGCGCGGATGGCGCCGAGAAGGTGCTCAAGGGCCGGGCGGTCCTGTGGATCCGCAATGTCGGCCACCTGATGACCAACCCGGCGATCTTGCTGCGCGATGGCTCGGAAATCCCCGAGGGGATCATGGACGCCATGGTCACGACGCTGATCGCATTGCATGACCTGCAAAAGACCGATGGCTTGCGCAATTCGGTCAAGGGTTCGGTCTATGTGGTCAAGCCGAAGATGCACGGGCCAGAGGAAGTGGCCTTCGCCAACGAGATCTTCGACCGGGTCGAGGCCGCGCTGGGCCTGCCCGCGCATACCGTCAAGCTGGGTATCATGGACGAGGAACGCCGAACGTCCGTGAACCTCAAGCAGTGCATCGGCGCGGCGCGTAATCGTGTGGCCTTCATCAACACCGGGTTCCTGGACCGCACGGGCGACGAGATCCATACCTCGATGGAAGCCGGGCCGTTCAGCCGCAAGGATTTCATCAAGCGCAAGGCCTGGATCAAGGCCTATGAGGACCGCAATGTGGATATCGGGCTGGAATGCGGGCTGTCAGGCAAGGCGCAGATCGGCAAGGGCATGTGGGCGGCGCCGGACCTGATGGCGGCGATGCTGGATCAGAAGATCGAGCATCCGCGTTCGGGCGCGAACACGGCCTGGGTGCCCAGCCCCACCGCCGCCACGCTGCACGCGATGCATTATCACAAGGAGGATGTGTTCGCGTTGCTGGCGAGGATGAAGGTCGGCGGGCGGCGCGCGCATGTGGAGACGCTGCTGGACATTCCGCTGGCCAGCTATCGCAAATGGACCCAGGCGCAGATCATGGCCGAGGTGGAGAACAACGCGCAGGGCATTCTGGGCTATGTGGTGCGCTGGATCGATCAGGGGGTCGGGTGCTCGAAAGTGCCGGACATTCACGATGTCGGCCTGATGGAAGACCGCGCGACCTGCCGCATTTCCAGCCAGCATATCGCCAACTGGCTGCATCATGGCATTGTCAGCCAGGAACAGGCGATGGATGCGATAAAACGCATGGCCGAAGTGGTGGACCGCCAGAACGCGGGCGACCCGCTGTATCAGCCGATGGCCCCCGGGTTCGACGGGATCGCGTTCCAGGCGGCCTGTGATCTGGTGTTCAAGGGCCGTGTGCAGCCTTCGGGCTATACCGAGCCGGTGCTGCACGCGCGGCGTCTGGAACTGAAGGCGTCACGGGCGTGACGCGGTGAAGGGGGGCGGGCCTTGGGGGCATCGAGCCCCCTCGGCCCGCCCGGGGGTTTTGCACCCCCGCTGGGGCTGCGCCCCACCCCCGCAGGATATTTTACGCACAAAGATAAAGGGACGAGAGATGGCTGTAACACTGGATCAGGCGCGGGCGATCATCGCGGGAACCCGGGCCAAGGGCCGCGAGATGGGGCTGAAGTCCCTGTCGGTGGTGGTGCTCGATGCCGGCGGGCATGTGTTGGCGTTCGAGCGCGAGGACGGCGCGGCGCCAGGGCGATTCGGGATCGCACAGGGCAAGGCTTATGGCGCGGTGATGCTGGGCATGGCCGGGCGCGCGCAGATGGCCCGGGCCGAGGCACAGGGCTATTTCATGGCGGCGGTGAACGGCGTCTATGGCGGGCAGGTGGTGCCGGTGCCGGGTGGGCTGTTGCTGCGCGATGACGCGGGCGCGGTGATCGGCGCCGTGGGCGTGACCGGCGACACGTCGGACAACGATGCCGAGGCCGGGTTGGCCGGAGCCGCCGCCGCCGGGTTGGCCGCCGAGGCGTGACGCCCCTTTTCCCCGGCTGCCAACGGGTCTAGGTTCTGCGCAAACCCTTGGTGAGCGGAAAACCCATGTCACACAAGCGTCCGGTTGTCGGGGTCATCGGCAACAGCGCCATGCTGAGCGAGACCTACGCCGTTCATGCCGGCGGCGTGATGAACATGGCCGCGGTGGCCGATGTTGCGGGTGCGATGCCGCTGCTGGTGCCGCCGGATCCGCGCTATGTGTCGGTCGAGGATCTGCTGGAGACCTGTGACGGGTTCCTGCTGACTGGCGGTCGGCCGAATGTGCACCCTGAAGAATATGGCGAGGCGCCGACCCCCGCGCATGGCGATTTCGACCGGTGCCGTGACGGGGTCACGCTGCCGCTGGTGCGCGCCTGCGTCGAGCGCGGACAGCCGTTTCTCGGTGTGTGCCGGGGGTTTCAGGAGGTGAATGTGGCGATGGGTGGATCGCTTTATCCCGAAATCCGCGATCTGCCGGGCCGCATGAACCACCGGATGCCGCCCGATGGCACGCTGGAGGAGAAATTCGCGCTGCGCCACGCCGTGCGGTTTGCCGAAGGCGGGGTGTTTCATCGTATCCTTGGATCGACCGAGGTGATGACCAACACACTGCATGGGCAGGGTATCAAGACGCCGGGCGCGCGCATTGTCATCGAGGGTTACGCGCCCGATGGCACGCCCGAGGCGATCCATGTCAGGGACGCGCCGGGTTTCACGCTGGCCGTGCAGTGGCACCCGGAATACAACGCCGCCCGTGATCCGGTCTCGCGCCCCATGTTCACGGCGTTCGGCGACGCGGTGCGCGATTGGGCGGCGCGACGGGCCAGTTGAAGCGGCGGGCCTGTTCGGAGTCTGGGGTCAGATGGCCGAGGAGTGCCCCGTCCTGGCCATCGCGTAATCGTCGAAATGGGTGGCGATCACGCGGGTCAGCGGACGCCCGGCGACCGGGATAGACAGGCCCTGATCGCAGTGAACCAGGAAGTCGCCGAATTTCTCGGCCACCGGGGCGAACAACTGGTCCAGGCTCGCGCGGCTGATGTCATGGTCGCGCAGCAATTCATCGGTGCTGACCGCGAAATCGCACATCAACGCCTCGATGATGCGGGCGTGCAGACGGTCCCGGGGGCTCAGGGCATGGCCCCTTGTGGTGGCCCATTCCCCGGCCCGCACCGCCTTTGACCAGCCTGATGTCGCCGCATTCATCTGGGCATAGCCCTGGGGAAAACGCGAAATCGACGAGGCGCCCAGCCCGACCAGCACCGGCGCGGTGTCGTCGGTATAGCCCTGGAAGTTCCGCCGCAGGGTGCCGTGGGCGGCGGCGACGGCCAACGCGTCGTTCGGGCGGGCGAAATGATCGATGCCGATGCTGGCATAGCCATCCCATTCGAACAGGCGCTGCGCGGTTTCGAACAGTTCCAGGCGTTCCTCGGGTCGGGGCAGGGCGTTGGACGGGATCAATTGCTGGCGCCGCGCTATCCAGGGCACATGCGCGTAGCCGTAAAGCGCCACGCGGTCCGGTGCGAGGGACAGCAGTTTCTGCACCGAATCCGACATGCGGCTGCGGGTTTGATGAGGCAAACCGAAAAGGATGTCCGCGTTCAAGCTGTTCACGCCGCGCGCGCGGATCGCCTCGACGGCAGCCCGCGTCACCTCATAGCTTTGATCGCGGCCGATGGTTGCCTGAATTTCAGGGTCGAAATCCTGCACCCCGATCGAGGCGCGGTTCATGCCCATCTCGGCCAGCGCATCCAGACGCGCGCCGTCGATCTCGTTCGGATCGATTTCGACCGAGAATTCTGCGTCCGTGCCCAGTGGCACGACATCGAAGATCGCACGTGCCAGATCACGCATCGATTCGGCCGGCATCATCGTCGGTGTGCCGCCGCCCCAGTGAAGCCGTGAAAGCGTGACGTCGGCTGGCAAGGCGGCCTTCAGCATCCGCAATTCGGCCTTCAGGACTTCCAGATAGGCCAGAACGGGCGTTTCGGAACTGGTGCCTTGCGTCCGGCAGGCGCAAAACCAGCACAACCTGCGGCAGAATGGCACATGCAGATACAGTGAAATCCGCGATCCGGGCGCGATCTCACGCAGCCAGCGCGCGAAAACACGGGGTCCGACGCCATCCGCGAACTGGGGTGCCGTGGGGTAACTGGTATATCGAGGCACCCTGGCGTCAAAAAGACCCAGACGCGCGAGTTGCGGATGGCTGCTCATTCCCATAACTTGTCTTGAAATTGTCCAAAATCCTTGACCTAGATCAACAAATGTCCAGAACCTCCACGGCTCCGACCAAATTTACGCATGTAGCCTGTGGGGACTGCCCCATCCGGCATCGCGCTGTCTGCGCGCGCTGTGATGACACCGAACTCAAGCAGTTGGATGAAATCAAGTATTACCGCAGTTTTCAGGCCGGCCAGACGATCGTCTGGTCAGGTGACCGCATGGATTTTGTCGCGTCGGTTGTGTCCGGAATTGCAACCTTGACGCAAACCATGGAGGACGGGCGCCGCCAGATGGTGGGCCTGTTGCTGCCCGCTGATTTCGTCGGCCGACCTGGCCGGGAAACCGCGGCCTATGACGTGGTGGCGACAACCGATCTGGTGATGTGCTGCTTTCGCAAGAAACCGTTTGAAGACATCATGGTCACCACGCCCCATGTTGGCCAGCGTCTGCTGGAAATGACGCTGGACGAGCTGGACGCGGCGCGCGAATGGATGCTGCTCCTGGGCAGAAAGACCGCGCGCGAAAAGATCGCCAGCCTGATTGTCATCATCGCCCGGCGCGATCTGTCGCTGAAGCCCGGGGATGCCGACGGGCGGGTTGTCGTCGATCTGCCGCTGACCCGCGAGGCAATGTCGGAATATCTGGGCCTGACGCTGGAAACCGTAAGCCGCCAGATTTCCGCGCTGCGCAAGGATGGAATCATCCAGATCGAGGGCAAACGGCACATCACGATCCCGGATTTTGACCGCTTGATCGAAGAAGCCGGAGACGACAGCGATGGCGGTTTTCTGGCCTGACCGCGCGCGCCCTGCTGTTTCCCGTCTGGAAACGAAATCTTCCCTTGATTGTATTTGTCCCTGAATTGACCGGGTCGCGCCACATTCGGGCCATGGTCTGGCGGGATGGTGGTGTCATCAAAGAGGCGGATCAAGGGATGTGACCCATGTTCGATTGGGATAGCGACCAGCACGAAAATCCGGAAAGGAGCGCCGCAGATGTGTCCAGGCAACCTGGCGCGAAAAGCGGATATTGGCGGGTCATGGCCTCGCGTTGGCTGGCACCTGCCGCGGTGGTCCTGGGGATCGCCCTGGCCGCGCAGTCGGTTTTCCGGATCAACCTGCCGTTTGATGGCACCCGATACGCCACGGCTTCGGTCGGCGGACTGAGGGCTGCGTTGGTTCGCGGATCCGAGAGCGATATGCCCGATGATCTGATCGTTTATGACGCTGAGCAATATCAGAATTTCATGACCGGCATCGTGCGGTTCAACGACACCGACCTGCTGCAATACGCCGCGACCACGGCGCGCGACCTGCAACAGATCGAAACCGTGATGGCCCCGTATATGCTGGATGCGCTGTCGCTGATCCACCGCGAGATCGAACGTCGCGGCCTGTCGCGTCCGATCGCCTCGGCCAGGATGGATACCCAGCGCGAGGCATTCCGCGCACGACAGACGGCGCTATGAACGGACATTCAGTCAAGTTTTCTGAAATTGGTCGCGAAGCAAGTGCTCGGACCCGGGTGCGGTTTTCTGTTTCGCTACCCTTTCGCGACAGAATACGCCTTCAAATCTGACAAGCTGTGAGCCTATCATGTCTGTATCCCAAGGTCCGATCCGCCATTTCCTGTGCTCTCAGTGTGGTGCAGTTACCGTTGACTGGGTGGTGTTGGCTGGCGCCGTCGTTGGCCTTGGCATCACCGGCGTCGCGGCGGTTCGCACCGGTGTCATCGACATGGGCGGAGACATCGATACCTCACTCAGCGGCGCATCAGTGGCGGCATTGGCAACACTGGGTGGCGCTGGCAGCTATGTGCACACGCTGCTCAGGGTTCCCCAAT
>CAJQNQ010000142.1 GCA_905479725.1 uncultured Paracoccaceae bacterium
AACCGTCGGACTGCTCGCCGCCTTAGGCGCGGTGATAGTCCTCGTCGGCCAAACCCTGGGTGGAACCAGCGGCGCCATCATCGCCCTCGTCATCGCCGCCGTCCTCAACTTCGGGATGTACTTCTTCTCCGACAAGCTGGCTCTGCGCGCGTCTAAGGCGCGCCCGATCGAAGAGGGCGAGCTTCCTCAAGTCACGTCGATTGTCTCAAAGCTGGCGCAGATGGAGAACATGCCGATGCCCAAGCTGTTCTACATCGATTCGCCCCAGCCCAACGCCTTCGCCACCGGGCGCAACCCCGACAACGCCGCCGTCGCCGCGACGACAGGGCTGCTGGAGCGCCTGTCGCGCGAAGAAGTCGCCGCTGTCATGGCGCATGAACTGGCGCATATCCGTAACTATGACACGTTAATCATGACGGTCACCGCCAGTTTTGCCGGCGCCATCTCCATGCTCGCCAATTTCGCGCTGTTCTTTCGCGGCGGACGCGACCGCACCAACCCGATCGCGCTGATCGCCATGATGATCCTCGCGCCGCTGGCCGCCGGCCTGGTGCAGATGGCGGTATCCCGGTCGCGCGAATACGAAGCCGACCGCATCGGCGCCGAAATCTGCGGCAACCCGCTGTGGCTGGCCTCGGCGCTGCAAGCGATCCAGAACCTTGCCAGCCGGATCGACAACGATACGGCCGAGCGCAACCCCGCCACCGCGCATATGTTCATCATCAACCCGCTGCACGCCTTCAAGCGCGACAAGCTGTTCGCCACCCACCCCGCCACGGAAAACCGCGTCGCAGCGCTGAACGCCATGGCCGCCGAAATGGGCATCCGTGCCACGACCTCGACGACACGGCCAAACGCTCAGCCACAACGTGGCCCCTGGGCCTGACCCGCCACATCTTTGTGCCGCATATATCCTGGGGGTGAGCCGCGACGGCGGCGAGGGGGCAACGCCCCCTGCCCGACCTCCACACCGCGCCCGCGGCGGCAAGGGACCAAGATTATTGCAATAATCTTGGCCGTCGCGCGGGGCTTCAGCGGTCCGCTTCGCCCAGTTCCGGGGCCGGACACTCCGATACGCAGGGCACGCCATCAAACACGAACGGAGACCGCACACCCCGGTGCGGCCCCAGATCCAGCGCCATACCGCGCGCCTGGACCTGCGGATCGGCGAACACCTCGTCCATCGTGTTGATCGGCCCGGCGGGCACGCCCCGGGCTTCGCAGGCAGTCAGCAATTCGGCCTTGGACATGCGCCGCGTGACGCCGCTCAGCAAGTCGGACAGCACCGCACGGTTGGCAACACGGTCGGCATTGGTCAGGAACCGCGGATCGGCGATCAAGCCCTCGAGCGCCAGCAATCCGCACAAGCGCCGATACTGCCCGTCATTGCCCGTGGCGATGATGATATGCCCGTCGCTACATTCGAACACCTGATAGGGGCCCAGATTGGGATGCCAGTTGCCGGTGCGCCCCGGCGGCGTGCCGGTCGACAGATAGTTCATCGCCTGATTGGCCATCACCGACACCGCGCAATCCAGCAGGCTCAGGTCCAGATGCGCGCCCTTGCCGGTCCTTCCCCGCTCGTGAAGCGCGGCCAGGATGGCGGTGCTGGCATAGATCCCGGTGACCAGATCGGTCACCGCCACACCGACGCGGTGCGGCTCGCCATCCGCCGGGCCGGTGATCGACATCAGTCCCGACATGCCCTGGATGATATAATCATACCCGGCGCGGTGGGCATAAGGGCCATCCTGCCCGAAACCGGTGATCGAGCAATAGATCAGCCCCGGAAACTCGGCCGACAGGCTGGCATGGTCCAGCCCGTATTTCGCCAGCCCGCCGACCTTGAAATTCTCGATCACGACATCGGCGCCGGCGATCAGGTCGCGCACCTTCTGCTGCCCCTCGGGGGTGCGAAAATCGGCCGTGACAGACCGCTTGCCCCGGTTCGCGGAATGGAAATAGGCGGCGACCGGCCCGCTGTCGCGCTCGATGAACGGGGGGCCCCAGCGGCGCGTGTCGTCGCCCTCGGGGCTTTCGACCTTGATGACCTCGGCCCCCAGATCAGCCAACGTCTGCCCCGCCCAGGGACCGGCGAGGATACGCGCCAGCTCGATCACGCGCAGGCCAGAGAGGGGCTTGGCGCTCATCCCTCGGTTTCGGCCAACAGCGGATCCAGGATGGCCTGGAACTCGGCAAGGCTCATGTTCGAATAGGTTTCCCCATTGATAACAAAGCTCGGCGTGCTGCGCACGTTGAATTCCTCGGCGTTGGTTTGATAGGTCTGGATCATCGCCATGGCCAGCGGGCGGTCGGTGAAACAGACCTCGAGCTGCTCTGTCGTCAGGCCCGCGCGCTGGCCGATGTCGCGCAATCTGGCGGCAACGGCCGCGGTATCGTCACCCCGCGCCCAAATGCTTTGCTCGGCATAGAGCATCGCGGTAATGTCGAAATACCCCGCCTGCCCGCCGCAGCGCGCAACCAGCGCGGCCCACAACCCGTAGGCATCGAAATAGACTTCGCGCTTGATGTAGCGCACCAGGCC
>CAJQNQ010000143.1 GCA_905479725.1 uncultured Paracoccaceae bacterium
TAATAGGCGGGCAGCGCGTATTTCGTGTGCGGCAGGCTGATATCGACAATCTGCGCGCCCGCGTCCTTCAGCATGGCGGTTCCGTCGGCCCACAGTTTTTCAATATCGGACGGCATTCCATCCATGCGATACTCGCGCGGAATGCCAATTTTTCGACCTTTGATGTCTCCGGTCAGGGCGGCCTCGAAATCAGGGACGGGGATGTCGGCGCAGGTGGAATCCTTGGGATCATGCCCGCTCATGGCGCCCAGCATGATGGCGGCGTCGCGCACCGTGCGGGTCATCGGGCCGGCCTGATCGAGCGACGAGGCAAAGGCGATGATGCCCCAGCGCGAGCAGCGCCCATAGGTCGGCTTGATGCCGACGATGCCGGTGAAGGCGGCGGGCTGGCGGATGGAGCCGCCGGTATCGGTGCCGGTCGCGCCCAGACACAGGTCCGCGGCCACCGCCGAGGCCGATCCACCGGACGAGCCGCCCGGCGTCAGCTTGCGGTCATCGACCTTCCAGGGGTTGACCGCATCGCCGTAGCAGGCGGTTTCGTTGGACGAACCCATGGCGAATTCGTCCATGTTCAGCTTGCCCAGCATGACCGCGCCCGCGTCGCGCAGCTTGCCGGATACGGTGGATTCGTATTCTGGCTTGAAGCCCTTCAGAATGTTGGACGCGGCTTGCGAAGGCACGCCTTCGGTGCAGAACAGGTCCTTGATGCCCACGGGAATGCCGCACATGTCGGGCGCGTTGCCGGCCTGGATGCGCGTATCGGCGGCGCGGGCGCGGTCCAGTGCAAGTTCTGTAGTCTTGTGCACAAAGGCGTTCAGCGCATCCGCCGCGTCGATGGCCGTCACGCAGGCTTCGGTCAGTTCCACGGATGTCACGTCGCCCTTGCGCAGCGCGTCGCGGGCCTCGACAATGGTCAGGGCGTTCAGTTTCATTCGACCACCTTCGGCACGGCAAAGAACCCTTCGCGGGCATCGGGGGCGTTGGACAGGATCTTGTCCTGCATGTCGCCGTCGGTCACGCCATCGGCGCGGCGCTTCAGACGCATCGGGGTGACCGAGGTCATCGGTTCGATCCCGTCGACATCCACTTCGTTGAGTTGTTCCATGAAGGTCACGATGCCCGACAACTGGTCGGCCAGTCGCGGCAGATCGGCATCGGGCACGCGGATGCGCGCCAGCTTGGCGACGCGGCGCGCGGTTTCAAGGTCGATGGTGGACATGGCACTCTCCGAAGACGATCGGGACAGGGATCGGAGTGCGGTTTAGCCCTGCGCGCCCGGCTGTGCAAGCAGGCGCGCCCGGGAAAAGGCGCGCCGCGACCGGGCGCTGGCGGTCACTCGTCGCGGGCCAGGCGCAGTTCCAGCCGCCGGATGGCCAGCAGCACGCGGTTGGCCTGCATCACGGGCATCAGCGACAGCTTCATCTGCGTGGCCATCAGCGCCAGCGTGGCGGCACTCAGACCCCATTTGAGGGCCGAAAGCGTTTCGCTTGCGGCATAGAAATTCCATCCCGCCCAGACGGCGGCGGCAAACAGGGCGATCTGCACGATCATCACCACCCAGGTCACCCAGCCCTGTCTGCCGCCAAAGATGCTGAAGGCCAGCGCGAAATAGCCCGCTTCGGGCGGTGCATCGTCATCTTCCGCCAGCGCCTTGGCGATCATGCGATCAAGATTGTCCATTTCTACTCTCCTTCCAGATGCGCCTTCAGTCGGGCGCGGGCAGACATAAGCCGGGTTTTCACGGTTCCCTGCGGGATATCGAGGGCCAGCGCCACTTCGGCGATGCTGAGCCCATCGAGGTAAAACAGCGCCAGCGCCGCGCGTTGCGAGGCCGCAAGCGCGTTGATTGCCGCCTTCAGGTCGCTGCCGCAGGCCGGTGGCTCGCTGTTCGGCCGGGTCTGGGCAAAGCCCGCGTCGGCGATCCGGCGGCGTCGCTTGCGACCCAGGTCCTTCGCCGCCGCACGGGTAACGATGCGCAGCGCAAAGGCCAGAAAGGCGTGATCGTCGCGCAGGCCGGGCAGAGCGCGGGCGATTGTGATCCAGGCGTCCTGCACGATATCGCGCGCCGTGTCCGGGTCATCGCAAAGCCGCCGCGCATGGGCGCGCAGTCGGGCGTCGCACAGCGTGACCAGTGCCCCAAGGTCGGACCGCCGCCCCAACCGCGCCCCGGCGGCATGGTAGGCAAGCAAGGCCCGGGTTTTCGGTGTCTGGCGCATGACGCTCTTTCAACGTGGTTTTGCAAAGAGGTGTGCTTGGGGGAGCAAAAGGTTCATCGACCGCCAAAAAAAAGTGTCTGCGCAAAAATGCGGCTTGACGGGTGCGCGCGCCTTTCCCCGCGCGGCGCTTTGGTGCATATGTAGCGCGTTTTCGACCGGGGCCGTGTGCCCTGACAAGAGCCTTTGCAGAACTTCAGGGACCATCATGCACGATATCCGCGCCATCCGCGAGAACCCCCAAGCCTTTGACACCGCGTTGCAGCGCCGGGGCCTGTCGCCGATGTCGTCCGCGTTGCTGGCCCTTGACGAGGAGCGCCGCGCGTTGATCCTGGCGGCCGAAACCGCGCAGGCCGATCAGAACCGCGCGTCCAAAGAGGTCGGCGCGGCCAAGGCGCGTGGGGACGAGGAGGAATTCCAGCGCCTGCGCGCCCTGGTGGCCGAGAAGAAGGCCGAAATCGCGCAGAGGAACACGCAGGCCGGCGAAAAGGATGCCGAATTGCGCGGCGTTCTGGCCGAGATCCCCAACCTGCCGCTGGCCGAGGTACCGGATGGCAAGGACGAAACCGACAACGTGGAAATTCGCCGCTGGGGCACGCCACGTGCGTTCGATTTCACGCCGGTCGAGCATTTCGAGATCGCGGGCGTGAAACCGGGACTGGACCTGGCGATGGCCGCGAAACTGTCGGGCAGCCGCTTCATGGTGCTGCGGGGCGCCGTGGCGCGCGTGCACCGGGCGCTGGCGCAATTCATGCTGGACACGCACACCACAGAGCACGGCTTGTCGGAAACCTGGACGCCCGTCCTAGTCAAGGACGAGGCGATGTATGGCACCGGAAACCTGCCGAAATTCGCCGAGGACAGCTATCAGACCACCAACGGCTGGTGGCTGATCCCGACATCCGAGGTCACGATGACCAATTTCGCCGCCGGCGAGATCCTGGACGAGGCCGAACTTCCGGTGCGCATGACCGCGCACACGCATTGCTTCCGCTCCGAGGCCGGGTCGGCGGGCAAGGACACCACCGGCATCCTGCGTCAGCACAAGTTCGAGAAAGTGGAGATGGTGACCCTGTGCCGTCCAGACACCGCGATTGCCGAGCATGAGCGCATGACCGACTGCGCCGAGGCGATCTTGCAAAAGCTGGACCTGCCCTATCGCACGGTTGTGCTGTGCACCGGCGACATGGGGTTTGGCAGCCAGAAGACCTACGATATCGAGGTCTGGGTGCCGGGCCAGAAAACCTATCGCGAGATTTCCAGCTGCTCGACCTGCGGCACCTTTCAGGCGCGCCGCATGAACGGCCGGTTCCGGCCCGAATCCGGCGGCAAGCCCGAGTTTGTGGCAACGCTGAACGGATCGGGCCTGGCGGTAGGGCGGTGCCTGATCGCGGTGCTGGAAAACGGCCAGCAGGCGGATGGCTCGGTGCTGTTGCCGGCGGTTCTGGCGCCATGGCTGGGCGGCAAGACCACGATCACTCCGGACGGGCAGCTGGTCTGAACCCTCCCTGAGTTGTCAAGCGGAAAGCCCGCCCTTGACGGGCGGGCTTGTTGTCATGTTTCGGGGGCTCTGCCCCGGCCTGCGGCCTCCCCGGGATATTTGGGGCACAAAGATCGGTCAGGTGTGGCGCTCGAACAGGGTCAGGATACGTGACAGCAGGTCGTCGCGGACATCCGGGCGTTCCATGGTCAATTCGTGCCGGGCCTGGGGGTATTCGGCCATGTCCGCACCTGGCCACCGCGCGCAGCGGTCGCGAACCGCGGGTTTGCTGACGATGGTTTCGTCCCCGCCCAGGGCGAACAGTGCCGGGATCGAGGGCGAGGGTTGCGCGGCGAGCGCCTCCATCTCGGCCAGAGCCTGGGCCATCCAGCGCAAGCTGGGGCCACCCAGCGAGAGGCGCGGATCTTCGGCGATCTGCGCCTTCATGCGGTCGAATTGGGCGCGGTCGGTGGTCAGGTTGTTGCTTTCGAACGTCATCCCGGGCAGGCCGAAGTCCGGCCCGGTGGTGGGGGCGTAGCGCTTGTCCTGCCCAAGCGGCCGCGCGACGCCTGCCAGCATACGGATCAGCGTGGTCAGGGGGGGCGGCTGGTTGAGGCCCAGCATCGGTGCCGAAAAGGCGACCGCGGGCGGCGTTATTCCGCCGACCGGGCCGCCGACCAGCCCGCGCAGCCCGATGCAGCCGCCCATCGAATGCACAAGCCATGGTTTGGCGCCCGGGGCGACGGTATCGGCAAAGTCCTGAAATGCCTTCAGGTCGCGCTGGTAGTCGGCGAAGGCGCCGACATGGCCCAGCAAGGGGTCCGGCGCCAGGCGGTCGGACAGGCCCTGACCGCGCCAGTCGATGACCAGCGCCCCCCATCCGCGCGCGGCAAGGTCGCGCACCACCAGCCCGTATTTTTCGATGTATTCGGTGCGGCCGGGCAGGATCATCACGTGACGGTCCGTGCCTTTGGCGGGCCAATGCGCAGCCCGCAGTGTCACCCCGTCGCTGGCGAGCAAGGTGACGGCGCGTCCGGTTCCGGGTGCGCCGCATTCTGCCAGCGGGGCCTCTGGCAGGGTCATGTCAGCCCAGAACCGAGGCCAGTTTCATCGCCGCGCTCATCGACCCGTCGATTTTCAACTGGCCGGACATGAACGCCATCGTCGGGTTCACGTCGCCGTTCATCATGCCCTGGAACGTGTCGGCGCTTGCGGTGAGCGTGACATCGGTATCGTCTTCGCCCGCGCGCACGCCGTCACTGTCGACGACGATGCTGCCTTCGCCCTCGATGACGAATTTGGCCGATCCGTCGATGCCGCCGGCAACCTTGACGCCCAGGGCTTCAACGGCTTGTTTGATAACTTCGTTCATGGTGTCTGTCCTGATCGTGATGGAATTTTCGAGGCCGGAATGACGCGGCCACTCGTCTTTTTCGGGCGGCGCGTTATTGTTGAAGTATGAAGCACGCCCCCATGATCCTCAATGCTCTCGTTGCGGCAACCTTGACGTTAACGTCACTTATTTCCTCCGCAGGCCCGGTTTCGGCCCAAAGCCCCGTGCAAAGCCCCGTGCAAGGCCCTTTGGAGCGGCCTTCGACATCGCCCGCAGTCGAGGACCTGCTGGCGGAACTGGCGCGTCCGGGCCAGGAGGGATGGGCGCGAATCGAGCGCCAGATCCTGCGCCTTTGGGGGCGCTCGGGTTCGGATACCATCGATTACCTGTTCGGGCGCGGGCAGGCGGCGTTGCAGGCCGGTCAGGCCGAGGACGCGATCGAGATTTTCAGCGCGGTGATCGACCATGACCCCGATTTCGCCGAGGCCTGGAACGGGCGGGCCACGGCCTATTACATGGCCAACCGGCTGGGGCAATCGCTGGCCGATATCGAGCAGGTGCTGATCCGCAACCCGTCTCATTTCGGCGCGCTGGCCGGGATGGGCATGATCCTGGAGCAGCTGAACCGGCCCGAGGACGCGCTGCGCGCTTATCAGGCGTCCCTGGCCGTTCATCCCTATCAGCCGGGTGTGCTGGAATCGGTGGCACGGCTGGAGCTTGCCAGCACCGGGTCCTCGCTTTAGGGCGTTGGGGCTGCCGGTGCGGGGATGCGCCGGGCAGGGCGAAACGGGGCGGCACTCATGACCAATCAGGCACGGATCACGGCCGTTCTGGGGCCCACGAATACCGGCAAGACGCATCATGCGATCGAGCGGATGCTGGGGCACCGCACGGGGGTGATCGGCCTGCCGTTGCGCCTGCTGGCGCGCGAGGTCTATGACCGGATCGTCGCCAGGCGCGGGCCGTCGGTTGTCGCACTGGTCACCGGCGAAGAACGCATTGTGCCGCCGCGCACACAATACTGGGTTTGCACGACCGAGGCGATGCCGCTGGAGATCGGTGCCGATTTCGTGGCCATCGACGAAATCCAGCTGTGCGCCGATCCGGATCGGGGTCATGTGTTCACCGATCGCTTGCTGCACGCGCGCGGGTTGCACGAGACGTTGCTGATGGGGTCGGACACGATGCGCGCGGCGATCGCGGCGCTGGTTCCGAAGGTTCAGTTCTTGCGCTCGGACCGGTTGTCGGAGCTGACCTATGCGGGGTCAAAGAAGATCGCGCGGATGCCGGCGCGCTCGGCCATCGTCGCGTTCTCGGTGGAAAATGTCTATGCCATTGCCGAGTTGATCCGCCGCCAGAAGGGCGGATGCGCGCTGGTGATGGGGGCGCTGAGCCCGCGCACGCGGAACGCGCAGGTGGAGCTTTATCAGAATGGCGACGTGGATTATCTGGTGGCCACCGATGCCATCGGCATGGGGCTGAACCTGGACATCAAGCATATCGCCTTTGCCGGGACCGCGAAGTTTGATGGCCGGCGGATGCGGCCGCTGCTGCCCGACGAACTGGCGCAGATTGCCGGGCGCGCGGGGCGGCACACCACGGCGGGCAGCTTTGGCGTCACCGGCGAGGCGCGGCCCCTGCGCCCTGAGGTGATCGAGGCCATCGAAAACCACCAGTTCCTGCCCGTGCGCAAGCTGCATTGGCGCAACGGCGCGCTGGAATTCGGCAGCGCCGAGCGTCTTGTCGCCAGTCTTGAGGCGCAGACGCGGGATGACTGGCTGACGCGGATGCGCGATTCGGATGACCTGCTGGCGCTCAAGGCCCTGTCGGCGATGCCCGAGGTTGCCGGGCGTCTGCGCGACGCGCGCGACGTGCGCCTTCTGTGGGACGTGTGCCGTGTGCCCGATTTTCGCGGGATCTCGCCGACCGAACATGCCAGCCTGTTGGCAAAGCTGTTTGGCTACCTGCATGATGACGGGCGGGTGCCCGATGACTGGCTGGCGCGCAACATGCAGCGTATCGATCGGGTGCAGGGAGACATCGACACCCTGTCGCGCAGGCTGGCTTTTATCCGCACATGGACCTATGTGGCGCAACGAAGCGGGTGGGTGGATGACGAAAGCCATTGGCGCGGGGAAACGCGCGCTGTAGAAGACCGCCTGTCAGATGCGCTGCACGGGCGCCTGACGGCAGCATTTGTTGACCGGCGCACAAGTGTCTTGATGCGCCGGTTGAACCAGAAGGAGAGCCTTGTGGCCGAGGTGAATGACAAGGGCGAAGTGACGGTAGAGGGCGAGTTCATCGGCCGTTTGGAAGGGTTCCGGTTCCGCCAGGACCAGACCGCTTCGACGGACGAGGCGCGCACCTTGCGCCAGGCCGCGGTGGCGGCGCTGGCGCCCGCGTTCCACCTGCGGGCGGACAAGTTCTACAACGCCCCCGATACCGAGATGGAATTCACCGAGCAGGGCGGCCTGATGTGGGGCACCGACGCGGTGGGCAAGCTGGTGGCCGGGGCGGATGCGATGCGCCCGCAGGTCGAGGCCTTCGTCGATGACGAGGCCGGGGCCGACGTGGCCGAAAAGGTCCGCCGCCGCTTGCAGCATTTCATCGACCGCAAGGTGTCGGCGCTGTTCGAGCCGCTGCTGAACCTGCAACGTGACGAAACCCTGACCGGGCTTGCGCGCGGCTTCGCGTTCCAGCTGGTCGAGGCGCTGGGGATCCTGCCGCGTGACGGCGTGGCGGCGGATGTGAAGGCGCTGGACCAGGAGGCGCGCGGGCTGCTGCGCAAGCACGGGGTGCGGTTCGGACAGTTCACCATCTTCCTGCCCGCGCTGCTGAAACCCGCGCCGACGCGGCTGCGGCTGGTTTTGTGGTCACTGGCCAACGGGCTTGACAGTTTCCCCGAAAGCCCGCCGCCGGGGCTGGTGACCATTCCCAATCTGGCCGATGTTCCAGGCGAGCATTACGCGCTGTCGGGCTATCGACCGGCGGGCGCCCGGGCGATCCGCATCGACATGCTGGAACGCCTGGCGGATCTGCTGCGCGCGCGCGACACCCGGTCCGGCTTCGAGGCCGCGCCCGAGATGCTGTCGATCACCGGCATGACGCTGGAGCAGTTCGCCGACCTGATGCAGGGTCTGGGCTATGCCGCCGACCGAGGAGAACGGCCAAAGGTCCGGCCCGTCTCGCCCGCGCTGGAGGCCACCGCCGAGCAGATTGCGGCGCGCGCCGAGGCGGAGGCCGATGCCAAGATTGCCGCCGCGTCGGTGGAACCAACCGAGAAGGCGACCGGGACTGGCGCCGAAGCAAGCGCTGCGGAAACCGGGGCCGGGGGCGAGACAGAAGCGACGCTGGAGGCAGAGGCAGAAGCACCGGCAGAGGCAGAGACATCGGCAGAGGTTGAGGCGCCGGCAGTGGTTGAGACACCGGCAGAGGTAGAGGCACCGGCAGAGGCTGAAGTGGCGCCCGAGGCCGAGGTGGTGAATGCGGAGGCGGTCGAGTCGCCGGCCGCACCCGAAAACCCGCCCGAGGTCGAAGTCTTTTACACGTTCCGCTGGGCGCCGCGCGCGCGGCCGCGCGGTGACACCCCGCGCCGCGGTGGGGGGCGCTCGGATCGGGGCGGCGCGAGCCAGGCCGACAGTGGTGTACCTGCCCGGACCGACGCTCAGGATGGCAAGCCCCGGGGGCGGCGCAACGGTGAAGGCCGGGGCGGTCCCAAGGGCAAGGGCGCAAAAGGCCCCAAAGGCAAGGGCGGAAAGCGCGATGGCGAGCGCCGCGAACAGGGCGGGCGCAGTTTTTCTTCGGGGCCCGAGCGCAAGCGCGACCGGATCGATC
>CAJQNQ010000144.1 GCA_905479725.1 uncultured Paracoccaceae bacterium
CTTCACGGAAGATGCGGCGGAACTGTTTTTCCGTCAGGTCGCCGTAATAGCCCTTCAGCTTCTGCTTGGCGCGCAGCTGGGTGCCGAAATCCGACATCTTGCCCTTGCGGCGCTGGCCGTGCTGGCCCGGGCCGTATTCGCGGCGGTTGACCGGCGATTTGGCGCGGCCCCAGATGTTTTCGCCCATGCGGCGATCGATCTTGTATTTGGCAGTCGTGCGTTTGGTCACGGCTGATCTCCTTCTACGTGTTCAGAAGGGCGTTGTCCTTTCCGTCGGGCCGTGGCCTTCGGGCGACAGGCTTCCCCTTGCGGGGTCCACCAACACCAATGAAGACCGGGCGCCCTGTTCAAGACAAGGCACCCGGACGGCGCGCTTATACAGGCGCGGGGCGGGGTGTCAACGCAGCGCCGCGCGAATTCGCCCATTGACGCAGCGATCGGGCGTTCCCATCTGCCAGATCATGCCCGAGCCCAGCCCGACACGCCATCAGCGCCGCTTTGACCGCCAGATTTCGCGGCTTGAAAGCGGTGTGCCGGTGCTGGGCGGTGCGCTGCGCACGGTCACCGCGCCGGGGCGCGCGGTGATTCGCCTGCCGGTTGCGGTGCTGTTCATTCTGGGCGGCTTCGCCGGCTTCCTGCCGTTCGTCGGTTTCTGGATGCTGCCGCTTGGCCTGCTGCTGCTGGCGATCGACCTGCCGCGCCTGCGCCCTTTCGTTGGCGCGCTGGCGATCCGGCTGCGCGCCTGGCTGCGAAGCTGGCGCCGTTAGGGGCCGGCAATTGCCCCTCAAGGTAAGGCCAGAGCCCCGCAGAGTCAGGCAATTGCCCCACGCAGAATGGCGGCTTCCCCGCAATCCAGGCAGCGCCGCGCGGTGCCGCCGTAGCGTGCCGGGTCATTGATCAAGCCCGGCGTGGCGCGCTCCAGCGTTCGCGCGTGCCAGGCCAGCACCCGCGGATCGGCCAGCGCCGGGTGGAAGCTCTCGCAGGCCACGCCATTGGCGATCAGGATCTCGTGCCGCTCCAGCATCAGATGCACGTAGCGCACCGAACTCAGGCCGTAATCCCGGCGGATGGCGCGGCCATCCTCCAGATCCTCGGCCGCGATCAGCACTTCGGGGTCCGCGCACGGGCCGGGCCGCAGCCGCCGCAACAAGCGGTGCCCCGGCGAGACCCACAAGTCCTCGGCCGGACCAAGCGACCCCAGCGCGCCGGCCTGAATCCGGATCGGTCGCAGATGCGGATGCAGATAGAGTTCCGCCCCGGTCAGCCGGGTTTCGCCCTGCCAGATTACCGGCTGCGCCCCGTTGTCGGCGGTGGTCACGCCGTCCCCGGCGTGCAGCGCCTCGACCGGCTTGGGGCCTTGGGGCGTGTCGATCACCGTCCCCGGCAGGAAGCAGATCACCCCCGGTCGCGCGGCGCGGCGGCCGTCGTCGAGATTGAGTGCGCTGATCCACAACTCCTGATCCGGCGGAGGCATCAGCGGGTCGAAGACGATCAGAAACCCCGCATCCCGCCGCAACACCCTTGCGTGATAGACGCGCAGGCCATCGGTCAGGGTCAGCGTGTCGGGGAGGGAAGGAAGCGATGTCGCGGCCGGTTCGTCGCGGAACTCGGGCATCGCCGCCAGGGCCAGCCGGCGCAGGCGCGAGCGGGCGCGGCGGCGCGGGTCGATGCGGTCCAGGGGCGTGTCCAGCCACAGCGTTTCAGCCGCCGCATCCAGTCTGCGGGCCTGACCGCGCCAGCGCCAGGACATGCCGACGCTCAGATAGTCGGGATCAAGGCCCCATTCCTCGCCCGGTGCGGTCTGGGACCAGTCCACGGCGTAAACGCCGCTGAAACCGGAAACACTGCTCATGGTCTTTGCCTGTTTGTTTTCCTTTGGGTAACAAAACAGGTGCAGTCTGGCCAGAATTAAGCGAATCACCGGGGAAATTGATCTGGCCAGGGTGGCATTTGGCGCACAACCGCCTGTCAGGGCTGGGTCCACAACCGCTCGCCGGACAGATCACGGACGGAAACCAGGTTTCCGTCCTGATCCACGGCAATCGCCCCGGAACGTTCCAGATAGGCCGCGTCCAGCACCTGGCAGGGCCCGGCGGGCGTTGGCGCGTCAAAATTGGCCACGATGATACCGCCATCCGCACAGGCCGCGGCAAAGGCTGCCTGCCCGCGCCGGCCATGCAGGTGCCGCCATCGCTGACCGGCGAACCGGATCTCGGCCCCGCCGGGCACCGGTTGAAACCCGGCGCGCGCCGCAGCGTCGGTTTGCGCCGCCGGATCGCCGTCATTCTCCAGCCAGACGCGGGCCACGAACCCCGCGCCGCGTGGCTTGCTCAGGGCGCGGCCCTGCGCCGTCATCACCCCGACCAGCCCGCCCTCGCGCGCGATCAACAGGGCCGGGCGCTCGGCCAGCGCCCAGCCGCCCAGCGCGATCACCATCGGCGCCAGACCCAGCCAGCGCGCGCGTGTTTGCCACAGCGCCAGCCACAGTCCGCCCAGCCCCAGCATCGGCAGGACCCAGCGCGGCGGTGCGCTGACCAGCGTCACCGCGCCGGGCCAGCCGCCGACCGTGTGCGCCACGCCCAGGATCCAGCGGGTGCCCTGCGCCATCAGCCACAACCCCGCCCCTTCCGCGCCCAAAAGCCACCCCAACGCCGACAGAACCGCCGCAGGCATCACCAGCAGCCCCATCAGGGGCACGCTGATGACATTCGCCAGCAGCCCGTAATCGGCAATGCGGTTGAAATGCGCCGCCGCAATGGGGGCGGTGGCCAGCCCGGCGACCAGGGACGACAGCGCCGCCATCAGCACCGGGTCCAGCGCCCGGCGCGCCCATCGCTTGCGACTCCGCGCCCGCCCGGCCCGCCGGTCCTTGAGCGCGCGGAACACCGCGACCAGCGACACGGTAGCGGCGAAGGACAGATGAAACCCGGCGCTCAACAACGCTTCGGGCCGCCACGCCAGCACGATCAGTGCCGCGACAGCAACCGAGCGCAACGAGATCGCGCGCCGGTCCACCAGAACCGCGCCCAGCATCGTCGCTGCCATCACGAAGGCGCGCTGCGTGGCAATGTTGCCGCCGGACAGACCCAGGTAGAAGGCCGCCGCCATCAGCGCGCCAATCGCGGCAATCTTGCGGATCGGCAAGCGCAGGGCCAGACCCGGCACCAGCGCCAGGGCCGCGCGCAGGCCGCCAAAGACAACCCCCGTCAGCAGCCCCATGTGCAGCCCCGAAATCGCCAGCAGATGCGACAGGTTGGAGCGCCTCAGCGCCTCGGTCGTGGCCAGCGGCACGCCAGAGCGATCCCCGGTCAGGATCGCGGCCACGAAGCCGCCCGCCTCGCCGGGCAACCGGGAGCGGATGGCCGCGCTGATGCGTTGGCGCAGGCGGGTCAAAGCCAGCGCCCAGCCCGGCGTTGGCGGCTCCAGCGTCAGAACGGGGCTGCGGGTGTATCCGACCGCGCCCAGTTGCTGAAACCACGCCATGCGGCGAAAATCGAAGCCGCCGGGCTCGGCCGGGCCGGGCGGCGGCCCCAGGTAGCCGGTCAGCATCACGCGGGTGCCGGCAACCGGGTCCACGTCCAGCCTGTCACCCTGCACCGAGACGCGCACCCGGCGCGGTGTGCGCGCGGGCGACAGGCCGGGCAGCACCACCTGATCCAGCAACAGCCGCAACGCGCCCGAAACCGACCTGTCCACACCGATGATCCGGCCTTCGACCGGGCCATATCGGCTCCACCCCAGGACCGGGGCCGCCACGCCGTGACTGCGCAACCCGGCAGCCGAAAACCCCAGGCTGGTCAGTGCCAGCGCCATCAGCAGCGGCCGCGCCAGATCGGCGCCGCGCAGCGCCGCCACCATGGCGACGGCGCCCGCTGCCAGAAGCATCCACAAGACCCAGAGCGGGGGCTCGGACAGCAAGCCGAAATAGACGCCGATCCCCAGCCCCAGAAACACGGGCGCAAACGGAAACAGATGCCCCTGCGCCATCGCCAGCGCCTGAAGCGGCGCCGCTGCCGCGCGCCCCATCCAGGGCAGAGCAGCGGCCCGAAGCGCCCCCACGGGGCCGGTTGCGGGCCCGGAGGGCGCGGCGCTCGCCACTTGAGATCACCTGCATCATTGCCTAGAGCTTGCGCCAGCCTATCCCTTGCATGGTTTCCGAAAGGTTAACGCCAGATGAACGCCCCTTCAGCCGCCAGCCCGTCTGCCTCCGGTCAGGTCGTCACACGCTTCGCGCCCTCACCCACCGGGTTCCTGCATATCGGTGGGGCGCGCACGGCGCTGTTCAACTGGCTTTATGCGCGGGGCCGGGGCGGCAAATTCGTTCTGCGGATTGAAGATACCGACCGCGCGCGCTCGACGCCCGAGGCAACGGCGGCGATCCTGTCGGGGCTGACCTGGCTGGGGCTGGACTGGGACGGCGAAGCCATCAGCCAGTTCGAGCGCGCGGACCGGCACGCCGAGGTGGCCCATGACATGCTGGCGCGCGGCCACGCCTACAAATGCTTCGCCAGCCAGGATGAAATCGAGGCCTTCCGCGAAGCCGCCCGGGCAGAGAAGCGCAGCACCTTGTTCCAGTCTCCCTGGCGCGATGCAGACCCTGCCAGCCACCCCGATGCGCACTATGTCGTGCGCCTGAAAGCACCGCGAGACGGGGAAACCGTGATCGACGACCAGGTGCAGGGCCGGGTGGTGATCCGCAATGATCAGCTGGATGACATGGTTTGTTTACGCTCTGATGGTACGCCGACCTATATGTTGGCGGTGGTCGTGGATGACCATGACATGGGCGTGACCCATGTGATCCGGGGGGATGACCATTTGAACAACGCCGCGCGTCAGATCCAGGTTTATCTCGCGATGGGCTGGGACGTGCCGGTCTTTGCCCATATTCCGCTGATCCACGGCGAAGACGGCAAGAAACTGTCCAAGCGCCACGGCGCGCTGGGGGTCGAGGATTATCAGCGCATGGGCTACCCGGCGGCGGCGATCCGCAACTACCTGACACGGCTGGGCTGGAGCCATGGGGATGACGAGTTTTTCACCGATGCGCAGGCGTTGGATTGGTTCGATCTGACGGGAATCGGCCGGGCGCCGGCCCGCCTGGATCTGAAGAAACTGGATCATTTGACGGCGCAGCATTTTTCCGTGATGGACGATGCCGCAGTGCTGCATGAATTGCAGGAGTATCTGGCCGCCACAGGTGCTGCGGCGCTGAACCCGGCGCAATTGGACGGGATGTTTCGGTCCATGCCGCAACTCAAGGAAAAGGCACGAAATTTCACACAAATCCTTGAAAGGGGGCATTTTGTTCTGACCATGCGCCCGCTGGAACCGGATGCAAAGGCAGCAAAGGCCCTGAATAATGTATCCCGTGGTATACTGAGCGAATTGACGCCGCACTTGCAAAATGCTAGCTGGGTCCGCGAAACACTTGAAACCCTTGTGAGCGAGTTCGCGGCGCACCGTGAGCTTGGTCTTGGCAAGATTGCGCAACCCCTGCGGGCGGCGCTTGCCGGGCGCATGGTGTCGCCCAGCGTCTTCGACATGATGATCGTTCTGGGGCGCGACGAAACCCTGGCACGGCTTGCCGAAGCCGTCGCCCGGCATGACGACTAACCGGGGCCCGGTTCCGAACCGGCCTGCATTATGGCAATGAGCGAGGGAAGCGATGGCGGAATCCAAGAAGAGTGCTACACTGACGATCGGCGACAAGACGCTGGAGATGCCGATGTTCTCGCCTACCTCCGGGCCGGATGTCGTGGATATCCGCAAGCTCTATGGCCAGGGCGACGTTTTCACCTATGATCCGGGCTTCACCTCGACCGCGTCGTGCTCGTCCACCATCACCTTTATCGACGGTGACAAGGGTGAGCTGCTGTATCGCGGCTATCCGATCGAGCAACTGGCCGACAAGTCGCACCATCTGGAAGTCTGCTACCTGCTGCTTTACGGCGAACTGCCCAACGCCCAGGAAATGCTGGATTTCGAAGCGCGCGTGACCAACCACACGATGGTGCACGAGCAGATGCAGTATTTCTTCCGCGGGTTCCGCCGCGATGCGCACCCGATGGCGACCATGGTCGGCGTGGTCGGCGCGATGTCGGCTTTCTACCACGATTCCACCGATATCGGCGACGCCTGGCAGCGTGAGGTCGCCGCGATCCGCATGATCGCCAAGATCCCCACCATCGCCGCGATGGCTTACAAGTATTCGATCGGTCAGCCCTTCGTTTACCCCAAGAACTCGCTCGGTTATGCGGGCAACTTCCTGCACATGTGCTTTGCCGTCCCGGCCGAGGATTATGTCGTCGATCCGATCCTGGCCAAGGCCATGGACCGGATCATGATGCTGCATGCCGACCACGAGCAGAACGCCTCGACCTCAACGGTGCGTCTGGCCGGATCCTCGGGCGCGAACCCGTTTGCCTGCGTCGCGGCGGGGATCGCCTGCCTGTGGGGGCCGGCGCATGGCGGCGCCAACCAGGCGTGCCTGGAAATGCTGCGCGAAATCGGCACGGTGGATCGCATTCCCGAATTCATCGCCCGCGCCAAGGACAAGGACGATCCGTTCCGCCTGATGGGCTTTGGGCACCGCGTCTACAAGAATTTCGACCCGCGGGCCAAGGTGATGAAGGAATCGGCGGACGAGGTGCTGGGCCTCCTGGGCATCGATGACAACGAAACGCTGAAAGTCGCCAAGGAACTGGAGCGTATCGCTCTGGAAGATCCGTATTTCGTGGAAAAGAAGCTGTATCCGAACGTCGATTTCTATTCGGGCATCATTCTGGAGGCCATGGGCTTCCCCACCTCGATGTTCACACCAATCTTCGCGCTCAGCCGTGCGGTGGGCTGGATCGCCCAATGGAAAGAAATGATCTCGGACCCGGAACTGAAGATCGGCCGCCCGCGCCAGCTTTATACCGGGGCGCCGCGCCGCGACTATTCCGAAGTCGAAACCCGCTGACCTGTCGAACGCCGCCCCACGGGGCGGCGTTCTTCGTTCCGGGCCCGCAAACGTCGTGGCGGCGACCCGTTACCGCATCAGGATCATCACCGCCCCGGCCACGACCATCGCCGCCACGACAAGATGACGCCAGCCCAGCACCTCGCGCCGGAACACGATAACGCTCAGCGCCAACGTCCAGAGCGGGGTGGTGGCGATGATCGGCGACACGACGGCCAGTGCGCCCAGCCCCAGCGCCGCGTTCAGCGACAGAATGCCCATGCCGTTCAACACCCCGACGATCAGGAACCGGCCGGCACCGCGCCCCACCCGCATCCGCCCGCGCGCGCGGTGGCGCAGCAGCATCAGCGCCAGCACCAACGTTGAAACCGTGGATCCGATCATCAGCGCAAAGAACGGGCTGGGCAATTGCGACAGCCCGTCCTTCAACCCGGGCTGCGCCAGCCCCCGCGCCAGGGCCGCACCCAGTGGTAGTGACAGCGCCCAAAGCGGCCATCCCCGCTTCACACCCCGCGGCGACCAACTGGCCATGGCAACCGCACCGACCATCAACAGGATGCCCAGCGCGGTCCACCGTTCGACCGCATCATCCAGCCACATGACGCCGATGGTCACCGAAACCAGCGGCGTCAACGCCCCCAGCGAGGAGGTCAGTGACGGTCCGACAGCCCCCACCGACCGGATCTGCAACCATTGCCCGGCGGCCGGAAAAGCCAGCCCGATCACCGCGAATTGCCACAGCATAGGCGAGCGCCAATACGCCGCCTGCACGAAGAACGGCGACAGGATCCAGCACAGCAGCGCCGTGGCGGCAACCGACAGAAAGGCGCCGGTGGCCGCGTCGGTATCCTCCAGCGCGCGCCGCTGGATGAAGGTATTCCAGGCAAAGATCAGCGACGCCGCAAGCGCCAG
>CAJQNQ010000145.1 GCA_905479725.1 uncultured Paracoccaceae bacterium
CGGATCCGCCACGACTACCCCCTTCATCTTTCCGATAAATACTCAAGCCCGGCGCATCACGAAGCGCATCGCTCAGAGGTATTTCAATCCCTTGTCCGCCAGCTTTGGGCGCATGTCATAAAGGTCCAGCCCCAGCTCCCCCGCCGCCAGCCGCCGGCGCTTGTCTTCTTCGGCGTCCAGCCGGATCTGCGCGGCCGCCATGACCGCTTCGGCGCGGTCTCGCGCCACCACGCACACCCCGTCGTCATCCGCGACGATGATGTCACCGGGGTTGACCAGCGCACCCGCGCACACCACCGGAACATTGACCGATCCCGGCGTTTCCTTGACCGTGCCCTGCGCCGACACGGCGCTGGACCAGACATGAAACCCCATCGCCCGCAGGTCGCGCGTGTCGCGCACACCCGCGTCGATGACCAGCGCGTGGCAGCCGCGTGCCTGCGCGCTTGTGGCCAGCAAATCGCCGAAATACCCCATGTCGCATGGCGCGGTCGGGGCCAGCACCATCACGTCGCCGGGCTGCAACTGCTCGATGGCGACATGGATCATCCAGTTGTCACCCGGTGGCGCGCTGATCGTCACGGCAGATCCGGCGATGGCCGCGTCCTGCTGGATGGGCCGCATCCGCGCGTTCATCAACCCGCTTCGGCCTTGTGATTCGTGGACCGTGGCCACGCCCGCGCGGCCCAGACGCTCGATCAGGGCCGCTTCGGCGCGGGGAATGTTCTGGACGACGACGGCCATGGGCCCTCCTGACTGCTGGGTGGCCGGGATCAGGCCTGTGGCGGGCGCTTGGGAAAACGGGGCACACCCTCGGGGAATTGGTGGAAGGGTTGCGCGTCATCGCAGAAGATGGCGAAACCGACCGTGCCGGCGGTTGCGGGATCGTCCAGGGTTCCCACCTTGATCACCAGATGGGTGCTGTCGGGCAGGCGGGTCAGCAGATGCGTGCCGCAATCGGGGCAGAACTCGCGCACCCGTGGCTTGTCCAGATCGGCGCGCTGGAACGCCTTGGGCATGCCCCTGACAAAACTCAGACTGGCCGCCTCATACAGTTGGAAATAGTTCGGCCCGCCGCCGCTGATATACTGGCATTCGCGGCAATGGCACGCGCCAAAGGCCTTGGCCGGGCCCGTCACCTGATACCGCACCTGCCCGCAATAGCAGCCGCCTTCGCGCGCGTCGCTCATAGCTCGTCCACCGTGCGCGGGAAAATGGATTGGAACCCTTCGGCGTATTGGCAATCGCGCCCGCCGGCCATCCCGCCCGAGTTGCGCTTGAAATGGTTGGCGCGCTGCTGTGCGACGCGGGTGTAATAGTCCCACAAATGCACCTGACCATTCATGCATTCCATGGCGGCGCGCTTCTTGTCCCAGACCGGGGTGATGTCCAGGAACACATCGGGCTTCCAGCCCATCTGCTCGGTCTGGTGCGGCTCGAACAGGTAAAGCTGTGGCGCGCCCAAAACTTTTTCGCCGGGGTTGTGGCCCCAGGCCTGGGCGATCATCCGGCACTCCAGCGCGACCTGTGTCATATACATGTGGTCAGTGTTGTAGGGATCCCATTTGGAGTGGCTCATCATGAAATTGGGCTGCACCCTGCGGATCAGATCGACAAGCCTGTCCTTGCCCGCGCGGTCGATCTCCAGCGGGTAATCGCCCAGATCGAAGCATTCCAGATGATGCGCGCCCAGGGCATCGGCGGCGGATTCGGCCTCGGCGCGGCGGATATCCTTGACCTCTTGCAGCGACTTTCCCTCTTTCCACAGCCGCGCGCTTTCGCCGCGTTCGCCGAAGGACAGGCAGGCGATCGTGACCTCATACCCCAGGGCCGCATGCAGGGCGATGGCCCCGCCGCAGCGCCAGACGAAATCGGCGGCGTGGGCGCTGATAATCAGCGCGGATTTGGTGTCGGACATGCGCGGCTCCTGTTCAGGATTTGACAAACAGTGACCTCCGGGGCGGCGCAGATCAAATCGGAAACCCGTGCCTGGCCATAAGTTTGGGCTATGGGTGCGCGTCGCGCAGGGTTTTCAGCCAGCCCAGCGAGGCCTGCGTCGGGCCGCTTGGGCGGTATTCGGCGCCGAAGGGCTGGCGCCAGCCCGCCGCCGCAATCTCGGGCAGCAGCGCGCCGTAGTCGACACGGCCCCTGTCGGGTTCGCCCCGGTCGGGCACCCCGGCGAACTGCACATGGCCGACCATTGGCGACACCGCCCGGAAGCGGGCCAGAACATCGCCTTCGGAGCGCGCGACATGGTAGCAGTCGAACATCAATTTCAGGTTCGGCAGGTTCAGATCCTGAATGATCTCAGCGGCCTGCGCCGTGCTTTTCAGAAAATACCCGGGCACGTCAAACGGGTTCAGGGGTTCGATCAACACGCTCAACTCCGCCGCCCCGGCCTGCGCGCAGGCGTAGCGCAGGGCCTGGCGGTAGCAGGCGTCATCGCCATCCCGCCCGGCCATCACATGCACCGCCCTGGCCGCGATCACCCTGGCATAGGCAATGGCCTCGTCGATCGCCCCTCGCGCCTCGGTCTGACGTCCGGGCAGGGCGCACAGCCCGAACTCGCCCTTGCTTGTGTCACCGGGGCGCGTGTTGAGGGCCAGCATCGGCAGCCCGGTTCGCGCCAATGCATCGGCAACAACCGGGGCTGGCGTGTCATAGGGAAAATGGCACTCGACGGCGTCAAACCCGGCGTCGCTGGCTGCGAGCACCCGCTCGGGCAGCGGCAGATCGGCCCACAGAAAGCCCAGATTGGCCGAGAACCGCATGCCGGTCAGTCCAGCAACAGGCCCATATGCCGCATGGCCAGCGCATAGCCATGCACCCCGAACCCGGCCATCACCGCATCCGCGCGCAGGCTGACATAGGATGTGTGGCGAAACGCCTCACGCTTGTGGATCTGGCTGACATGCACCTCGATCACCGGACCTTTGAACGTGTTCAGCGCATCCAGAACCGCTATCGAGGTATGGGTCAGCGCGCCCGGGTTGATGATGATCCCGGCGGCGGCATCGCGCGCATCGTGGATCCAGTCGACGATCTGCCCCTCCCAGTTCGATTGGCGCAGATCAACCGCCAGTCCCAGCGTTTCGCCAACGGCCCGACAGGCGGCGGCGACATCGTCCAGCGTCTCGCTGCCATAGATCGCGGGTTCGCGCTTGCCCAGTAGGTTCAGATTGGGGCCGTTCAGGATGGTGATGCTCTGGGTCATGGGTCGATCTTTTGTCCGGGACGGGTTTTGCGCACCATAAACGGGCAGACCGCGCCGCGCCAGTTCACATCTTCGGCCCCCGGAACGTCGCGCCTTTCGGCGGGGCCGGACAGGCGCTATCGTTTCGGGAACCGCAGACAGGAGGGCCCTTGCGCGCCATTTCCAGCTTCATCGCGCTCAACCGCTTCGGCATGGGCGCGCGTCCGGGGGACGAGGAGACGCTGCGCGGCGCCCCGCGCGGCTGGCTGAACGCGCAGGTCCGCCGCGACCGCCCCGCTCTGCCGGTCTACGGGCGCCTGCGCAGTTCCGAGCAGATCCTGCGCGCGATATTTGAAGGCCGGCGCACCAGCCCGCAAGCGCAGGCGGCGGCGGTTCGGCGCGCGTACCGGCGCGATTTCTACCCGTCGCTGGTGACGCGGGCACGGCTGATGATCGCCTCGGATACGCCGTTCGCCGACCGGATGCTGCTGTTCTGGTCCAACCATTTTTCGCTGTCCACCACCCGCCGGATCAGCGGTGCGGCGATCCCGGCGTTCGAACGCGAGGTTATCGCGCCGCATGTCTTCGGGCGGTTTTCCGACATGCTGCGCGCCGCCGCCAGGCACCCATGCATGTTGATCTATCTGGATAATGTTGCGTCCATGGGCCCCAATTCCCCGCTGGGCATCCGGCGGCGTCAACGTGGCAATCCCGGGTCGCTGAACGAGAATTTCGCGCGCGAGTTGCTGGAATTGCACACATTGGGCGTCGATGGCGGGTATACGCGGGACGACATCGTCGAACTGGCCAAGGCGCTGACCGGCTGGGGGCATGGTGGGATCCGGCTGGGTAACCAGGAAGCCCCGGTTCACGGGCGGTTCCAGTTCTTCGAGATCGCGCATGAACCCGGCGCGCGCCGCATTCTGGGTCAAACCTATCCCGAAGGCGGCGCCGAGCAGGGCCTGGCGGTGCTGGACGATCTGGCCCGCCACCCGTCCACCGCGCGCCACATCGCGCGCAAACTGGCCCGCCATTTCATTGCCGATGATCCCCCCGAACCGGCCATCACGCATATCGCGCAGGTGTTTGCGGAAACCGACGGTGATCTGGCCGCGGTATCCCGCGCCATCATCGCGCTGGACGCCGCCTGGGCTGACCCGCTGGCCAAGGTCAAGACCCCCTATGAATTCGTGATCGGGGTCCATCGGGCCGCGGGTCGGATCCGGGCGCGGCGGCAAGAGATCAACGAGCCCCTGCGCGTGCTGGGGCAGGTGCCGTTTTCGGCCCCGTCGCCGCAAGGGTGGAGCGACCGGGCAGGCGACTGGATCGCGCCGCAATCGCTGATGCGGCGGATCGAATGGACACGGCGCCTTGCCGCGACGCTGCCTTCCAGCCTGGCGCCGGCGGATTTCCTGGAGGCTGTCATCGGCCCCGTCGCCAGCGCCGATGTGCGCCTGTGGGTGGCGCGCGCGCCGTCGCATGACGCGGGATTGGCGATGATCTTCGCCAGCCCCGAATTCCAACGGAGATGACGATGCTGAACCGCCGACATTTTCTGCAGTCAGCGGCGGCAACCGCCTTGGCGACGCGCGGTGCCTTTGCCACGGTTCCCGGCGAAAAGCGATTTGTTTTCATATTCTTGCGGGGCGGTCTTGACGGGCTTCATGCCCTGGCCCCGTTCGCCGATCCGGCCTATCGCCGGTTGCGCCCCCGGCTGGCGCTGGGGTCCGATGCGGTCCTTTCTCTGGACGGGTATTTCGGCCTGCCACGGGCGCTCGCCCCGCTGATCCCGTTGTTTCAGGACGGCGAATTGCTGTTGGTCCCCGCCGTCGCGACGCGCTACCGCAGTCGCTCGCATTTCGATGGGCAGAACCTTCTGGAGAACGGCAGTGCGCGGCCCTTCGGGGCGCGGGACGGCTGGCTGAATCGCGCGATTCTTGGCCTCAACCACGGCGATCGCCGCCTGGGCCTGTCGCTGGGCCCGACCGTCCCCTTGATCCTGCGCGGCGGGGCGGGGATCCAGACCTATGCGGTTTCGCCCCTGCCCGAGGTGGATGACGACTACCTGTTTCGTCTGGCGCAGGTCTATCGGTCTGATCCGCTGTTCGCACAGGCTTTCGCGGCCGCCCGCGCCAGTGCCGAGCCGGATGTGGAAGGCCTGGGCGGCGGGCCCTTGGCGCGGCAGGATTTTTCGCTGTCCGCCCGGGTCGCGGCGGATCTGCTGTCGCGAGCGACGGGCCCGCGCATCGGGGTGCTGGAGATGCAGGGCTGGGACACGCATTTCGCGCAGCCGGGCCGCCTGGACACGCTGCTGGCCGCGCTGGCGGGCGGGATTGTCGCCCTGCGTGATGGTCTTGGCCCGGCCTGGCGCGAAACGGTGGTGATGGTCGCGTCCGAATTCGGGCGCACGGCGGCGGAAAACGGCAGCCGGGGCACCGATCACGGAACCGGCGGGCTGGCGCTGCTGGCCGGCGGCGCCGTCGCGGGGGGGCGGATCGCCGGCGCGTGGCCGGGCCTGTCGCGGACCGCCCTGTTCGAGGGGCGCGATGTCGCCCCCGTCAATGCCATGGAGAGCCTGTTCAAGGCTGTGCTGCGCGACCATCTGGGGGTATCGGAGCGCGCGTTGTCCGACCTGGTTTTCCCGGGCGGCGGTGCGGAGCGAGCATTCGACGGATTGATACGCTGATTATCCCTGAATTGTCAGGCAATCTGAAAAGAGACACAAGAACAAGCGATTGCGGGATTCAGCCCCCCGGCGCGCGCGCGCCGGGCGGGATCATCGGCGCGGCGGCATTCAGTGTGTCCATGGCGAAACCGGCGGCGGCCTTGTAGCCGGCCATGAAATCCGCGCGTTCGG
The DNA here is from genome assembly GCA_905479725.1 of uncultured Paracoccaceae bacterium. GTDB lineage: Bacteria > Pseudomonadota > Alphaproteobacteria > Rhodobacterales > Rhodobacteraceae > Pararhodobacter. Next base: position 6,051 of record CAJQNQ010000145.1, read on the forward strand.
GCGCCGGGATGACGGTGTCGATGTCATCGAACACCCCGCCACAGCGATCATTCACCAGATTCAGCAGGCCGAACGGACCAGCCCCCCGGTTGCGCAGGATCAGGGCGGAAACCGGCGCGCACAGGGTCAGGTCATAGGCCGTCAGCGCCGCAGGCGTCACGCCGTGTTCGATCAGGCAGGCGCCCAGCGTGCGCGCGTCGATCACCGCCTGACTGGCCCCGTTCGAGCCGGTCGGATACATCGCGTGCGCCGCGTCGCCCAAGAGCGCCACCGCGCCGTCCTGCCAGGTCGGCACCGGGTCGCGGTCGATCATCGGGTTTTCATAGACCACATCCGCGCCGCGCAGCAGGGCGGGCACGTCCAGCCAGTCATAGGTCCAGCCGTCGAAATGCCGCG
>CAJQNQ010000146.1 GCA_905479725.1 uncultured Paracoccaceae bacterium
ACCACCCGCGCATCCCGCCCCCGGGCCTGCGCGTAAATTCTTTCAACGAATGCCATGTATACCCCCGTATGCACCAACAGGAGATCACAGCCATGAGCGATGACGTCAAGATCAACCGCGGCCTGAAAGGGGTCTATTTCGAACGCTCGGGCGTGTCGGACATCGACGGGCGCGCGGGCTCGCTGACCTATCGCGGCTATTCGATCCATGACCTGGCGACCCATGCCACGTTCGAGGAGGTCAGCTATCTGCTGATCCACGGCGAATTGCCGAACGCCGCCCAACTGGCGGCCTATGACGCGCACTTGAAAGCCGCGCGCGCCCTGCCCGCGCCGGTTTTGGACATCATCCGCAGCTGCGCGGGCGGGCACCCGATGGATGTGTTGCGCACCGCCGTATCGGCCTTGGCGGCGCTGGAACCCGAAAGCCAGGACACGAGCGAGGCGGGATTTCTGGCCAATGGCACCCGCCTGACCAGCCAGGTGCCGATGATCGTTGCCGCGCATGAGGCGATCCGCAACGGGCGTGACCCGGTTCCCGCCGACCCTGATCTGGGTCACGCGGCCAACTGGCTGTGGATGCTCAAGGGCGAAAGACCCAGCGCCGACGCCGCGCGACTGGCGGATGTGGATTTCATCCTGCACGCGGAACATGGTGCGAATGCTTCGGCCTTTGCGGCGCGCGTGACGGTCGGGACGGAAGCCAATCTGCACGGCGCGATCACCACCGCGCTGGCCACGCTGGCCGGCCCCGCGCATGGCGGCGCAGCGGAAGACGTGATGCAGATGGTGCACGAGATCGGCACGCCCGAAAACGCCGCCGCCTACGTCAAAGCCAAACGCGCCGCCAAAGAAGCCGTCACCGGCTTCGGCCACCGTGTCTACCGGGCCGAGGATCCGCGCGCGCGCCACATGCGCGACGGGGTGCGCAAGCTGGGGCAGGAAATGGGCGCGCCGGAATGGTATGAGATCCTGCAAGCCGTGGTCGAGGCGATGAAACCCTATGCCCGCCACGGGCTGAACGTGAACGTGGATTTCTATTCCGGCGTGATCTACCAGCTGCACGGCATTCCGATGGACCTGTATGTGCCGATCTTCGCCATCGGGCGAATGCCCGGCTGGATCACGCAATGCATCGAACAGCGCCGCTCGAACATCCTGATCCGGCCGCTGACCTTGTATGACGGCCCAGCACCCCGCGATTGGGTTGCGCTGGCCGACAGGGTCTGAGTCAGGCAGGGCGCACTCTGACGGTGACAGGATCCGGGGTTGGCTGATTTCTGGAACGCTTTGTCCCTGACACCGCTGGAAGGTGCGGCGCTGGCCGTGATCGCCTTTCTGGCCGGGGTCATTCGCGGGTTCACTGGATTCGCGCTGTCGGCCTTTGCCCTGTCAACCGCCGTTCTGATCCTGCCACCGATAGAACTGATCCCGATGCTGTTCTGGCTGGAGGCCGGCGCATCGCTGTTCATGCTGCGCGCCGGGTTGCGCGATGCCGATCGCCGCGCGGCGGTGACATTGCTGGCGGGGGCAGCGGTGGGCACGTTCATCGGTATCGGGCTGACGGTGGCGCTGGATGTCGGCGTCTCGCGGATCCTTGCGCTGGGGCTGCTGATTTCCCTTGCCGCGCTGCAACTGGCGCGCCTGCGGATGGCCATTCTGGCGACCCCGGCGGGCACGGTCGGCGCGGGGTTCGCGGCGGGCATCGCCAACGGGCTGGCGGGCGTCGGCGGAATGGTGGTGGCGCTTTACGTCCTGGCCCGCGATGCCGAACCGCGCACCATGCGCGCCACGCTGGTGCTGTATCTGTTCCTTGGAATGCTGACATCATTGCTGGCGCATCTGTGGTGGGGCACGATGACCCGGACCGCGACCGCGCGCGGGTTGGCGCTGGTTCCGCTGTGCCTGGCCGGCGTCTGGCTTGGCGCGCGGTTCTTCACGCCCGCCTGGCAACGCTATTACAAAGCTATCTGCCTGTGGTTGTTGATCGGGCTGGCGCTGATCGCCCTGGGGCGGTCAGTGCTGTAATCCGGGCAGGTCTTGCACATGTGCAGTGTTGCATCCTATGCAGAGGGCGCAGGGGGCGCTGCCCCCGCCTGCGGCTCCCCCGGAGTATTTGGGGCAAGATGAAGCCGCAAGGGCAAGGAGGCCGCCGGTGCACAGCGAACACGCCCACCCCCTGAAGGCGGCCCTTTGGATGTGCGGGGCGATTGCGTCATTCACGCTGATGGCGGTGGCGGGGCGCACCGTTCAGGTGGAACTGTCGAGCTTCGAGCTGATGTTCTGGCGCTCGTTGTTCGGCTTTGCGATCGTGGCCGGGCTGATCCGCTGGCGCAAGCGCAACTGGGATGTCGTGCGAACCCGCGTTCCGACCCTGCATCTGATCCGCAATGTGTTTCATTTCTTTGGCCAGAACATGTGGTTCTACGGGATCACGGTAATCCCGCTGTCACAGCTGGTGGCGCTGGAGTTCACGCTGCCGATCTGGGTCTTGCTGCTGGCGCCGCTGTTGCTGGGCGAGACCTTGACGCGGCGCAAGATCGTGGTTGCCTTGATCGGTTTTGCCGGGGTGCTGCTGGTGGCGCAGCCCGGCGTTCAGCCGCTGAACGCAGGCCATGCCGCCGGGATCCTGGCGGCCATCGGTTTTGCGGTAAACCTGATTTTCACGCGCAAGATCATGCGCCATGACACGGTTCTGTGCGTCCTGTTCTGGATGACCCTGAGTCAGGCAGCGATGGGACTGATCCTGTCGCTGGCCTTCGGTTTCAGCGCGCCCAGCCTGGCCCTGTGGCCCTGGCTGGCGATCATCGCCATCACCGGGCTGACCGCGCATTATTCGCTGACATCCGCCCTTGGACTGGCGCCGGCGCTTCTGGTCGCGCCGATGGAGTTCGCGCGGCTGCCGATCATCGCGCTGGTCGGCATGTGGCTTTACGGCGAGGGGTTCGATCCGTTGGTCATCGTCGGGGCGGCGGTGATCTTTTCGGCCAATCTGTGGAATTTACGTCCGGCGACCCCGGGGCCACGCCGGGCGCCGTAATCCGGACGGAAACCGGCAATTTCGCGAACAATCGGGGCAAAATGCAACCGGACGGTGCGTCAAATCCTCTTTGCAGCGCATCCGCACTGTGCTTAAACCTGTGCACCGGCCCGGCAACAGGGCCAAAACAAACCTTTGGGAGGTTACCACATGGATCGTCGTTCATTCTTGCGCACGTCAACCGTTGGCGGCGCGGCAGCCGCCGCCGCGACGCTGGCTGCACCCGCCGTTGCCCAGGGCACCATCACCTGGCGCATGGTGACCACCTGGCCGCGCATGTTCCCCGGACTGGGTGTCGGTGCGCAGCGTTTTGCCGACCGCGTGAACGCCATGTCCGATGGCGCGCTGAATATCGAAGTGTATTCCGCCGGCGAACTGGTGCC
>CAJQNQ010000147.1 GCA_905479725.1 uncultured Paracoccaceae bacterium
CGCGGCGGTGGATTACCCGATGAATTACCATGTCACCGGCTCTGTCCGGCTGGCCCATTCCGATCAGCGGATGCGCGAATTCCAGCGTGTCGCCGGGATGGGGCGGTATCAGGGCATGGATATCGAGGTCATGCAGACCGCCGATATCCGGTCACGCTATCCTTTCCTGGAAACGCATGACCTGACCGGCGGCCTGTATGATCCCTATGATGGCGATATCGATCCCGCGCAGCTGACTCAGGCGCTGGCCAAGGGCGCGCGCGACATGGGCGCGCGGATCGAGCGTTTCCGCCCGGTAACCGGCGCGCGGCGCGAGAATGGCGAATGGGTGCTGGACACACCAAAGGGCGAGGTGCGCTGCGAATATGTGGTCAACGCGGCGGGCTATTACGCCGACCGCATCGGCGCGATGTTCGGGCGCAAGGTGCCGATGATGGTGATGAGCCACCAGTATCTCTTGTTCGATACAATCCCGGAGCTGGAAGCCTATTCCAGGGAAACCGGCGGCAAGCTGCCGTTGCTGCGCGACGTGGACAGCAGCTATTACCTGCGGCAGGAAAAGATGGGGTTCAACCTGGGCCCCTACGAGAACCCCTGCAAGGCGCATTGGATTTCGTCTGACGATCCCATGCCCGATGATTTCAGCTTCCAGCTCTACCCCGACGATCTGGAGCGGATAGAATGGTATATCAACGATGCCATGGCCCGGGTGCCGCTGCTGGAAAAGGCCAATCTGCAAAAGGTCATCAACGGCCCGATCCCCTACACCCCGGACGGTAACCCGCTGATCGGCCCCATGCCCGGCGTGCCCAACGCGTTCGAGGCCTGCGTGTTCACCTTCGGCATCTGCCAGGCCGGGGGCGCGGGCAAGGTGCTGGCCGAATGGATCACCGAAGGCGGCACCGAATGGGACATGTGGGCGGTGGATCCGCGCCGCTTCACGGGGTTCGAGGACCGCGACTATTGCATCGCCAAGGGCATGGAAGTCTACGGCCACGAATACGCCATGCATTTCCCGCATCACGAATGGCCGGCCGGGCGCGACATGAAACGCGGGCCCAATGACGCCCGGGTGCGTGAACTGGGCGGTCAGATGGGCGCCTATAACGGGTGGGAGCGGGCGAACTGGTATGCCCGCCCCGGCGATGACACCTCTGACGCCGCCGCGCAAACCTGGCGGCGCGAAGGCCCATGGTTCAACGCGGTGAAAGCCGAAGCCGAGGCCGTGCGCGACGGGGTCGGCGTGCTGGACCTGCCCGGATTCTCGCGCTTCAACCTGACCGGGCCGGGCGCCGCCGACTGGCTGAATGCCCGGATGTCCGGCAAATTGCCGCGCGCGGGGCGCGTGTCGTTGGCCTATTTCCCCGACGACCGGGGCCGGATCGTGACGGAAATGTCGGTGGTGCGCCACTCCGACGATCATTTCACCCTGATCACCGCCGCCACCGCGCAATCGCATGACTATGAGTGGCTGGCGCAGGATCTGGCCGATGGCCTGAGCCTGACGGATCACACCGATGAATTCTCAACCCTGATCGTCACCGGTCCGCAATCGCGGGCGCTGATGGCCGGCTTGTCGGATGCCGACCTGTCGCGGGGCTGGCTGACGCATCAATCGGCCACCGTGGCGGGCAAATCGGTGCATCTTCTGCGCGTGTCCTTCGCCGGGGAACTGGGCTGGGAAATCCACGCCCCGATGGCCGACATGCCAGCCATCTACGCCGCCGTGCTGGGCGCCGGCGCCACGCCCTTCGGCATGTATGCGCTCAATTCCCTGCGCATCGAAAAGGGCTACCGTGCGTGGAAGGGCGATCTGTCGACCGACTACACCCTGCTTCAGGGCGGCATGGAACGCTTCATCGACTGGACCAAACCCTTCCGGGGCAAAGCCGCGCTCGAGGCCGAAAGACAAGCCGGCGTCACCAAGCGCTTCGCGGTTCTGACCGTTGATGCCGGCGATTGCGACGCGCCCTACATGGCGACGATCTGGCACGGCGACAGCGTCGTCGGCGAAGTGACCTCGGGCTACTTCGGTCACCGCACCGGCAACAGCATCGCTCTGGGCATGCTCCGTGCCGATCTGACGGCCCCGGGCACCGCATTGGAAATCGAAATCTTCGGCGAGCGTTGCGCGGCAACGGTGCAGGGTGACGGCCCCCTGTGGGATCCGGCCAATGAAAGGCTCCGCGCCTGATGCCCTTCATCTTTCCCAAAATACTCAAATTCGAAAGGGGTCCCCAGGGGGGCGTTTTCGCCCCCTTGGGCGAGGGGGTCCGGGGGGCGAGCAGCCCCCCGCCGTCCCCCGTCACCCTGATCGACGGCGGGATGGGGCAGGAACTTCTGCGCCGTTCGGGCGAAGATCCGCATCCGCTCTGGGCGACACGGGTGATGATCGACCATCCGGGTCTGGTGCAATCCATCCATGCCGATTACTTCGCCGCCGGGGCCAGCGTGGCGACGACCAACACCTATGCCCTGTTTCATGACCGGCTGGTGAAATTTGCCCTGGCGCATCGGCTGGACGCCCTGCAAACCGCCGCGCTGGCCGAGGCACACGCCGCGCGTGGCGCGCATGGACGGGGGATCATCGCGGGATCCATCGGCCCGCTGGTCGCCTCTTACCGGCCCGATCTCTTTCCGCCGCGTAAACAGGCCGTCGCCGATTACAGCGCCATCGTCGCGCGGCTGGCACCGCATGTCGATGTGCTGATCGGCGAGACGGTCGCCTCGCTGGCCCATGCGCGGGCGCTGATCGACGCGGCGCGCGGCGCGGCGCCCGACACGCCCTTCTGGCTGTCGGTCACGCTGGAGGACCGCGACGGCACGCAGCTTCGGTCCGGGGAACCGCTGGCCGATCTGGCCCTACTGGCGGGCCGCGTCGATGCCGTTCTGGCCAATTGCTCGGCACCCGAAGCGATGGACCGGGCGATGCCGATCCTTGCCCGGTTCGGCAAGCCGTTCGGTGCCTCGGCCAACGGGTTTCAGCAAATCACCTCTGACTTCCTGAAGGACAATCCGACCGTCGATGCGCTGAACGCGCGGCCCGAAATGACACCGGACCGCTATGCCGATCTCGTCATGGGCTGGGTAGCACAGGGGGCCACAATCGTTGGTGGCTGCTGCGAAACGGGCCCCGAACATATTGCCGAAATCGCCCGTCGCCTGCGCGCGGCCGGCCATCCCATTGTCTGAGGTTCCCATGTCGCTGCCCACCCATGCCCGCGTTGTCATTATCGGAGGCGGCGTGTCCGGCTGCTCGGTCGCGTATCATCTGGCCAAGGCCGGCTGGACAGACATCGTGCTGCTGGAACGCAAGCAACTGACCTGCGGCACGACCTGGCACGCGGCGGGGCTGATCGGCCAGCTGCGCGGCAGCCAGAACATGACCCGGCTGGCGAAATACTCCGCCGATCTTTACGTGAAGCTTGAGGCCGAGACAGGCATTGCCACCGGGATGCGCCAGAACGGCTCCATCACCGTGGCGCTGACCGAAGCCCGGCGCGAGGAAATCTACCGCCAGGCCGCGCTGGCGCGTGGCTTCGGGGTGGACGTGAACGAGATCTCTCCGTCCGAGGCCAAGGCGATGTATCCGCATCTGAACGTCGGCGATGTGGTCGGCGCGGTGCATCTGCCGTTGGACGGGCAGTGTGACCCGGCCAACATCGCCATGGCGCTGGCCAAGGGCGCGCGCATGAGGGGCGCGACGATTCGCGAAGGCGTGAAGGTTCTGCGCGTTCTGGATGATGGCGCGCGCGTGACCGGCGTCGAATATGACGCGGGCGGTGGCGAAACCTCGGTGATCCAGTGCGAGCATGTGGTCAATTGCGGCGGCATGTGGGGGCGCGATCTGGCGGCGCAAAACGGCGTCACGCTACCCCTGCACGCCGCCGAGCATTTCTACCTGATCACCGAACCCGTGGCCGATCTGGGCCGCCTGCCGGTGCTGCGCGTGCCCGATGAATGCGCCTATTACAAGGAGGACGCGGGCAAGATGATGCTGGGCGCGTTCGAGCCCAGGGCCAAGCCCTGGGGCATGGGGGGCATCCCCGAGGACTTCGAATTCGACAGCCTGCCCGAGGATTTCGACCATTTCGAGCCCATTCTGGGCATGGCCATGAACCGCCTGCCGCTGTTTGAAACGGCTGGCGTGCACACATTCTTTAACGGTCCCGAAAGCTTTACGCCCGATGATCGCTATTACCTGGGCGAGGCGCCGGAACTGGGCAACTATTGGGTCGCTGCCGGGTATAATTCGATCGGAATCGTGTCGTCTGGCGGGGCGGGCATGGCGCTGGCGCAGTGGATGACGGACGGCGAACCCCCCTTCGATCTGTGGGAGGTGGATATCCGCCGCGCGCAACCTTTCCAGCGCAACCGCGCGTATCTGAAGGAGCGGGTAGCGGAAACGCTGGGGCTTTTGTATGCCGATCACTACCCCTATCGGCAGGTGGAAACCGCGCGCGGTGTCCGCCGCTCGCCGCTGCATGAGGCGCTGAAGGCGCGCGGCGCGGTGTTTGGCGAGACCGCGGGGTGGGAGCGCGCCAACTGGTTCGCCAAGGACGGGCAGGAGCGCGCATACCGCTATGCCTGGGGGCCGCAGAACTGGTTCGACAACCAGCGCGCCGAGCACATGGCCCTGCGTGAGAATGTCGGGCTTTATGACATGTCGTCCTTCGGCAAGATCCGGATCGAGGGGCGCGATGCCTGCCGTTTCCTGCAACGCGTCTGCGCCAATGATATCGATGTCGCTGCGGGGCGGCTGGTCTATACCCAGATGCTGAACCCGCGCGGCGGCATCGAATGCGATCTGACGGTCACCCGCCTGTCGGAAACAGCGTATCTGCTGGTGGTTCCCGCCGCAAC
>CAJQNQ010000148.1 GCA_905479725.1 uncultured Paracoccaceae bacterium
GAAAACACCACACCCAAGCACTCATCGCCCTCGCACGCCGACGCGTAAACGTCCTGTGGACCATGCTGCAAAGGCGCGAAACCTTCGATCCAGAGCGGAATGCTGCTTGACTTACCCATTACGCAGCGACCTGCCCGACCAGCGCCGGGCGCGCCTCCATCCCGATTTCCTCGAATGCCAGGACCGGGGCCGCGACGTCGCGCGCCGCCATGACGGTGCGCAGGAAGCGCCGTCGCCGGGTCGAGGTGACGAGCGCCGCCTGCGTGCCGCCTTCGGACAGGTCGGAAAATGTGGTGGAAAGCGCGTTGGCCAGGCGGCCGAAATCATCGGGCGGCAGCGCGATATCGGCGCCGCCGCGTTCGGCCTCGATCTGGTGGCGGGTGAACAGGTCCTCCCATTCCGGGGCCAGTTGCACCAGCGGCAGCGAGCCATCGGGCCGCTTCAGGCCGGCCACCAGCTGAAAGCCCAGCCGCTGGCGCACATGCTCGCACACGGCCTCGGGCGAGAGATGCTGGACCCGCAGCTCAGCGATGGATTCCAGGATCAGGGGCAGGTTTCTGACCGACACGCGCTCGTCCAGAAGCAGCCGCAGGACCGCCAGCAGCGTGTCGATCGGCACCTTGTCGGGGATCAATTCGTCGATCAGGCGGCGATTGGCTTCCGAGCGACGCTCGTCGGACAGGTTGGTCATCTCGTCCAGCATCCGGCGCAGACCACGCAGGGACAAGAGCCGCGCGAAGTTGGATTTGAGCACCTCCAGCAGATGGGTCGCCAGCACCTCTGCGGGACCGACGACGGTCAGCCCGGCCAGCGCCGCGCTTTCCTCGTCATTGGTGCCGATCCAGCGGGCCGGAGCGGCATAGACCGGTTCGCGCACATCGGTTCCTGGCGGCGCGTCGGCGTTTTCCGCGGGCAGCAGTGCCAGGCGCCGGTCCGGGAACAGCCGGTCGCGGCCCTGTTCGACGCCCTGGATCAGGATCTGGTATTCACCGGGGTTCAGCGAGGCATCGTCGGTCAGGCGGATTTCGGGCAGGATCAGCCCGAAATGGCGCGCGACATGGTTGCGCATGTTCATGATCCGCGCGTCCAGGCCGGTGGCCGGGTCCAGGACCATGGGCACCAGATCGGGCGAGAAGGTGACGTGGATTTCGTCCAGATCCAGCACATCGCCCAGCGATGTCTGACGCACTTGAGGGACCTCGGGCGGGGCTTCGCTTTCGGCTGCGGCCTGTTTGTGGGCATACCAGGCGGCGGCGCCGAGCAACGCCGATCCGGTGATGAAGGGCACGAAGGGCAGGCCCGGGATCAGCGCGAACAGACCCATCAGCAGCGCCACGGTCAGCAGCGCCGCCGGGTGACGCGCAAACTGGCCAAAGAGCGCGGTGTCGGTGGCGCCGGTGGCGCCGCCGCGGGCCAGCAGCAGTGCCGCCGCGATCGAGATCACGACCGCAGGGATCTGGCTGACCAACCCGTCGCCCACGGTCAGGATCGCATAGGTTTCAAAGGCTTCGCCCAAGGACATGCCATGAACCAGCGTGCCCATCAGCAGGCCGACGGAAATGTTGAGCAAGGTGATCAACAACCCGGCAATGGCGTCGCCCTTGACGAATTTCGACGCGCCGTCGAGCGAGCCGAAAAAGGTGGTCTCGGCCTGTTCGGTTTCGCGGCGCTTGCGGGCCTCGGCATGGGTGATGGCGCCGGCCGACATGTCGCTGTCGATGGCCAGTTGCTTGCCCGGCATCCCGTCCAGCGCAAAGCGCGCGCCAACCTCGGCCATGCGTCCGGCGCCCTTGGTGATGACGACGAAATTGACGATCAGGAGGACGCTGAACACCACGACGCCCAGAAACACGCTGCCGCCCATGATGAAATTGGCGAATCCCTGGATGACCGCGCCCGCAGCCTGGGGGCCTGTGTGACCCTCGCCGATGATGAGCCGGGTGCTGGAGACATTGAGCGAAAGGCGCAGCATCAAGGACGCCAGCAGCACCGTCGGAAAGACCGAGAAATCGAGCGGGCGTTCGATGAACAGGGTCAGAGTGAACATCAGGATCGCCAACGCAAAGGAAGCGGCAAGCCCGATATCCAGCATCCAGGCGGGAACCGGAAGGACCATCATCACGATCACCGCCATCAGCGCCAGGGCCAGAAGGACGGTGGGATGAAACAGGCGGAGCGATGTCAGTTTCATGGGCGGATCGCGATGAAGGGGCGGGCTGCCGGCAGGAATACGGGCACCAGCGAGGCGCCATTGGCCTGACCCGTCAGCAGCACGAAGGAGGTGGGCGGCGTGGCGCGCGCGGCGCGTGGCGCCGGTTCGGGAGCCAGGGTGGCGCGGATCTGCGCAAAGCGGGCGCGGTATCGTTGGGCAAGGCGCGGGGTGCGTGAGTGGTAGGCCCCGGCGGCGCGGCCCCAGTCGCCCAGATCCTGATAGAGTTCCAACAGGTAGCGCGCGGCATAGCGGGCGGCGGTGGCCGGGTCCAGCACGTCATCGGGTGCGCTGAAATTCGCGCCATGCCAGCGCCAGTTGATCTGAAAGCAACCCAGGTCAAAGCTGCGTTGCCCGTCTTCGAGCGATTGGCGCGCGAAGGCCAGGGCCTGGGCGCGGGTATCGAACCAGTAGCCCTGTCCGTCCCGGTTCACTGCCCAGGGCCAGGGACGCAGACGACCGTTCATGCGGCGGCCGGTTTCCGTCAGGGTGATCGCCAGAAGCACATCGGCCGGAACGCCGATTTCGGCCGCCGCGCTGCGGGCGGCGGCTTCGCACAGGTCCGGCGGTGTCGAGGCTGGCTGTGCCAACGCTGCCGTTGTGGCGGCCGTCAGCGCCCAGAAAGCCACCCAGATCCGGGTTTTCCACATGGTCCATCCCTTCTGGATGTCGGTATATGCCGCAGGATTGGCGCAAATAGGTTGACGATTGATTGACGCGGACGGGCATGGCACCGCGACCGCCCTGTTTGCGCTGACGCCGCGACATCTTGAAGCGCCACCGTCGCGAACAGTCGATTTTATGTCGATTCCCGGGACAATCCGGTCGGTTCCGCTTGACTCCGGGCCCTGTGTGAAAATGTTAAGGCGCACGGGCTCACGGCCCGTGTTATCGACACCGGCGCCCTGGCGGGCCGCCCTCAGACATCGGAATCAACATGTCCCTTGCCTTGATCGCGGCGTTGCCATTCCTGGGTGCGCTGTTGCCTGGCCTGATGATTCGCGCGGGCCGCAACACCTGCGCGACGGTCACCTTCGCCACGACGGCGCTGGCGCTCATCGGGCTGCTGCTGAACGCGCCGGCGGTCTGGCGCGGCGAGGTGATCCTTCTGTCCTATGAATGGCTGCCGCAGCTGGGGCTGAACGTCAATTTCATGCTGGACGGGCTGGGGTTCCTGTTTGCGCTGCTGATCCTGGGCATCGGCCTGCTGATTATCGTCTACGCACGGTTCTACCTGTCCAAGGACGACCCGATGGGCACGTTCTTCACCTATCTGCTGCTGTTTCAGGGCGCGATGGTGGG
>CAJQNQ010000149.1 GCA_905479725.1 uncultured Paracoccaceae bacterium
ACGCAGTTGTGCGCTGAGCAGGGTTTGAATCCGTCGCCCACTTGACGGTAGAGTATGCCCTGTCCGGTGCCGCGCGCCCGTCCCTTGACTGAACAGGAGTTCCCTATGCCGCTTGCCGTCTTGCGCGTGTTGATTACCAGCGCACTGGTGCTGGTTCTGGCCGGTGTTGCCGCCGCCCAGTCGCCCTATGGCGGCCGGGCGCCCAATTACTATGTGTTTGACGTCGGAACCGGGCAGGTTCTGGCCGAGCAGAACGCCAATATCCCGTTGCCGCCGGCCTCGATGTCCAAGCTAGTCACGCTGGCCATCCTGTTCGATGCGCTGCGCGACGGGCGGGTGCGGATGGAAGATACCTGGGCGATTTCGAGCCGCGCCCAGGCCATGGGCGGTTCCAGCATGTTCCTGGAAACCCGTGATCGGCCGACAACCGAAGACATGATCCGCGGGATCGCGATCGTATCGGGCAATGATGCCGCCGTGGCCGTGGCCGAGGGCCTTGCCGGCACCGAAGAGGCGTTTGCCGTCATGGCGCAGCGCTGGTCCGAGCAGTTGGGCATGACCGGAACCAACATCGTCAATGCTTCGGGCTGGCCGGACCCGGACCACCGCATGAGCCTGCGTGACCTTGGGATCCTGGCGAATTACATCATCACCGAGCACCCCGAGTATTACCGCTATCTGGGCGAGCGCGAATTCGAATGGAATGGCATCTCGCAGCCCAACCGCGTTCCCTTGCTGGACGCCGGGATCGGGCTTGATGGGTTGAAGACCGGTCACACCGAGGAAGCCGGCTTTTCACTGGTCGGCTCGGCGCGGCAGGGAAGCCGGCGGGTCATCTTCGTGTTTTCGGGGCTCAACAGCGTGAACGAACGGGTCGAGGAATCCGAACGTATCATCAACTGGGCTTTCCGCCAGTTTGCCGAACAGAATGTCATCCGTGAAGGTCAGACCGTTGGCGTGGCCGATGTCTGGCTGGGGGCCGTGGACACCGTGCCCCTGGTCGCGGCGGGCGAGGTCACCGTTCTGTTGCCGGTCATTGCCGCCGGCGAGACCACGGCCGTGGCGCGCTACGATGGCCCGGTCACCGCGCCGATCACCGAAGGCGATGTTCTGGGCGAGCTGGTGGTCGAGGTCGATGGCATGGGCACGATGTCGACGCCGCTGCTGGCCGGCGCTTCGGTGGCACAGGGCGGCTTCATGCCCCGCGTGCGGGCCGCGGCGGCCGTTCTGTCGCAACAACTCGGGCTGTGACGCGGTGACGCTTCCCCCCGGTTCGCGCGGTGCGTTCATTACATTCGAGGGCATCGACGGGTCCGGCAAGTCCACCCAGGCCAAGGCGCTGGCGACGGCGCTGGGCGCGCATCTGACGCGCGAACCCGGGGGCTCGCCGGGGGCCGAGGAAATCCGCCGCCTGCTGGTCGAAGGCGATGCCGGGCGCTGGTCGCCGGAAACCGAGATCCTGCTGTTCACCGCCGCGCGCCGCGATCATCTGGAAAAGACCATCCGGCCCCGGCTGGAGCGGGGCGAAAGCGTCGTCAGCGACCGCTTTGCCGATTCCACCCGGGTCTATCAGGGTGTCGCGCGGGCCTCGCTTGGCGGGCTGGTCGATATCCTGCACGCAAAGATGATCGGCGTGGAGCCGGATCTGACCTTTGTCATCGACGTGGACCCGCAGACGGCGCTGTCACGCGGACTGGCGCGCCAGTCCGGCGAGGACCGGTTTGAATCGCTGGGTCTGGCGTTTCAGCAAGAGCTGCGCCGCGGATTTCTGGCGCTGGCCAACAGCTACCCTGCGCGGGTGCAGGTGATCGACGGCAATCGCACGGCCGCGGATGTCGCCACCGATGTGCTGACCCGCGCGGTGGGTTTCCTGAACGGGCCGGACCATGGCTGACGCCCCGCTGGCCGACCAGATCGACGGCGCCCCCCACCCGCGCGAAACGCTGCGCCTGTTCGGGCAGGACGCCGCCGAACGCGCCTTCCTGCAGGCCCATGCGCAGGGGCGGCTGCATCACGGTTGGCTGATCACCGGGCCGCGCGGCGTGGGCAAGGCGACCCTGGCCTGGCGCATCGCGCGCTTTTTGTTGGCCGAGGAGCCGGGCGGGGGCTTGTTCGGCCCGCCCGAGACGCTGGATGTGTCGCCCGATCATCCGGTCGCGCACCGCATTGCCGCCGGGTCTGAACCCGGATTGTTGCCGATCCGCCGGGGCGCGGACGAAAAGACCGGCAAGCTGCGCGCCCAGATTGTCGTGGATGATGTGCGAAAGCTGCGCGGCTTCTTTGGCCTGTCGGCCACCGATGGCGGGCGGCGCGTGGTAATCGTCGATGCAGCGGACGAGATGAATATCTCGGCGGCCAATGCGCTGCTCAAGCTTCTGGAAGAACCGCCTGCAGGCGCGATGCTGCTGCTGGTGGCGCATCAACCGTCGCGCTTGTTGCCCACCATCCGCTCGCGGTGTCGCGAATTGCGCCTTGCGCCGCTGTCGCCCGATGCCATGGAACTCGCGCTGCGACAGGCAAGCGCGCAGTCCGCCGACAGCGCCGCGCTGGCACAATTGTCGGGCGGTTCGGTGGGCGAGGCGATCCGCATGATGGCGGGCGACGGGGCCGAACTTTATGCGCAGATCATCGCCCTGTTGGACCAGTTGCCCCGGCTGCCCCGGCCGGCGTTGCGCAAGCTGTGCGACAGCCTGGCCGGAAAACAGGCCGAGCCCCGGTTCGACCTGCTGGTGCGCCTGTTCGATCTGGCCTTGTCGCGGCTGGCCAAGGCGGGTGCAACCGGGCAGGCGTTGCCCGAGGCCGCACCGGGCGAGGCCGCGATTCTGGCGCGGCTGTCCGCCAACCCGGCGATTGCCCGCATCTGGGCGCAGCAGGCGGCGGATCTGGGCGCGCGCGCGCGCGCGGCGCGGGCGGTCAACCTTGACCCCGGCGCGCTGGTGCTGGATATGTTTCTGCGTCTGGAAGCGGCCTTGCAGAAGCCGCTTGCCTGACCCAGATAACAGGCCCGGAACCCGCAATGCCCCCGATTTTCGTCGACAGCCACACGCATCTTGATTTCCCCGATTTCGACGGCGATCGCGACGCCATCGTGGCCCGCGCGCGTGACGCTGGGGTCACGCGTATGGTGACGATCTGCACGAAGCTGAAGAACGAACCCCGCGTGCGCGCCATCGCCGAAGCGTATGAGGGTGTGTTCTATGCCGCGGGCACGCACCCGATGTCGGTGGCGGATGAACCCATGGCGCGTGTCGAGGACCTGGTGGCGCTGGCGCGGCATCCGAAATTTGTCGGCATCGGCGAGACGGGGCTGGACTATCATTACACCGCCGAAAGTGCCGCGCGGCAGCAGGAAAGCCTGCGCATCCATATCGAAGCCGCGCGCCAGACCGGGTTGCCGCTGATCATTCATGCCCGCGCGGCGGATGACGACATGGCGCGCATCCTGTCGCAGGAACACGCCGCCGGGGCGTATTCCTGCGTGATGCATTGCTTTTCCAGCGGCGCCGCGTTGGGGCGGGCGGCGCTGGATCTGGGGTTCTACCTGTCGGCGTCCGGCATCGCGGCGTTTCCCAAAAGCGCCGAGCTGCGCGGGATCTTCGCCGCCGCCCCGGTGGACCGCATTCTGGTGGAAACCGATGCGCCCTATCTTGCCCCGCCACCGCATCGCGGACGACGCAACGAACCTGCCTATACCGCGCTGACGGCGGCCAGGATCGCGCCGCTGTGGGACATGACGCCCGAGGCATTCGCGGTGCAGACCAGCGCCAATTTCGACCGGCTGTTCACCAAGGCCGCGCGGTCGGAAAGGGCTGCGTGATGGCGGTGCTGCGCGCGACCATTCTGGGCTGCGGCTCGTCCGGGGGGGTGCCCCGGCTGGGCGGGCATTGGGGGGCCTGCGATCCCGCGAACCCGCGCAACCGGCGCCGGCGCTGCTCGCTGTTGCTGGAGCGCATTGCCGAAAGCGGCGTGACGCGGGTGCTGGTCGATACCTCGCCCGACATGCGCCAGCAACTGCTGGATGCCGGGGTCGGCCATCTGGACGCGGTGGCCTTCACCCATTCGCACGCCGACCATGTGCATGGGATCGACGATCTGCGGATGATCGTGTTCAACACCCGCAAGCGGTTGCCTGTCTGGGCCGACAGCCCGACGCAGGACGCGCTGTTGTCGCGCTTTGGCTATGCCTTCGTGCAGCCGGCGGGTTCGCCCTATCCGCCGATCCTGGATCTGAACACTATAGACGAGGCGTTCAGCATCGATGGCGCGGGTGGGCCGATCACGTTGCGCCCGTTCCGCGTGGATCACGGCAGCATGGAGGCGCTGGGCTTTCGGGTGGGCAACATGGC
>CAJQNQ010000150.1 GCA_905479725.1 uncultured Paracoccaceae bacterium
CCTCGGACGCAGGGAATCGGAGGACACCATGCTGGAGCAACTGCCCGAGGATATCCGCAAGGGGCTTGAGGACGCACGACGCAAGGCCGCGCGCAAAGGGTCGCGCCTGTGCGTCCATGTCGGAGAGGACGTGTTTCCGATCCACAGTCTGAGCGATACAGGCTTCGTCGTTGATCCGCGAACCGTGCCGCGCCTGCGCGGGCTGGTGGATATCTATGACGGCCCCCGGCATCTGAGCCAGGCGCTGATCATCGCCGTCAGCGACGAAGGCGACTTGATGGCCTATGAGTTCAAGCGCGAGACGCCGGTCACGCAAACCCCGATCCGCGACTATGCCGAGGACCGGGCCCTGCCTGCCGGGTATCTGACCAGACCGACCTGAGCCGGCTTATTGCCTGAACGCGCTTATTGCAGGTCGCTGAAAGCGGCTTGCAGGCGGGCGACGGCCTCGATCACGCGGGCGCGCGGCGTGGCGAAATTGAACCGCATGAAGGATTCGCCGCCCTTGCCGTAATTTGTTCCGGAATTGGCAGCAATATGTGCCACGTCCTTCACACGCCGCACCAGCTCTTCCTGCGCCATGCCAGATCCGCCGAAGTTGACCCACGCCAGATAAGTCCCGTCAAGCGTCATGGATGAAACGCCGGGGATAGTGTTGATCGCGGTATCAAAAAGGCGTCGGTTGGCGTCCAGATAGACAATAAGCGCATCCAACCATGCCGCGCCCTCCGGCGTATAGACAGCAGTGGGAATCGTCTTGCCGAATGCATTGGGCTGAATATACATCCCCGCACGGCTGGCCGCAAAACGTGCACGAATCACCGGGTCCGGAATGATCGCGTTGCCCGTCCGTATTGCGGCCACATTGAACGTCTTGCTCGTGCCGTTCACGACGATGAGGCGGTCCTGAATTTCCGGCACCGCCTTGGCCATGACCGTGTGTTGCGCGTCCGGGTAGACCAAATCCTGATGGATCTCGTCCGAAATCAGGATCAGGTCGTGGCGCTGGCAAAAGGCGGCGACATCGCGCAACTCTTGCTGCGTCCAGACCCGTCCGCCGGGATTGTGCGGCGAGCACAGCACAACCACCCGCTCGCGTCCCGTCATCATCGCATCATAGGCGGCAAAATCGAATTCATACCGGCCCGCGTTGTTCACGAGCGGGCATTCGACGACAACCCTGCCAGCGCCGGAAATGGCTGCGGCGAAAGAATCATACACCGGCGTGAAAAGAATTACGCCATCACCAACCGCGCTGAAGGCGTTGACGCCAATCGCGACGCCGTTGACGACGCCGTGGTTGGTCAGGATCCAGTCGCGTTCGATCGCCCAGCCGTGCCGGGTGGCCATCCACCACTGAATCGCCTCTTGATAGGCGGTGTCGTCGCCATAATAGCCGAAATCACCGCGGTCGATCATGCCCTGAACGGCCCGCGTTGCGCATTCCGGCGGGCGAAAATCCATATCCGCGATGCCCATGGGGATGCCCGTAGCCTGGGGCACATGATGCACCTTTTCCATCAATGACCAGCGGCTCGCTTGCGTTCCGCGCAGATCGAGGATTTCATCAAAGTTCATGTCAGTCTCCTGATTTGCGCGGCAGTTTGCCGTCCGGCGCGGCGGGTGCAACCCTGAAACGCGCGCATCCCGTTGCGAAGCGCATTTGGATCGCCTATTTCAGCCTCATGACCCTGCGTTCGATCCTGATCCACCCCGACCCGCGCCTGAAAAAGGTCTGCGAACCCGTTTCGGCGGTCACGCCCGAAATCGGCGCGCTGGCCGAGGATATGCTGCAAACCATGTATGACGCGCCCGGTATCGGGCTTGCCGCGCCGCAGGTCGGTGTCCTGCAACGCCTGTTCGTGATGGATTGCGTCAAGGACGACGATGTCGCGGCCAGGCCCATGGTGCTGATCAACCCCGAGATCACCTGGACATCCGAGGAAACCAACACCTACGAAGAAGGCTGCCTGTCGATCCCCGACCAATATGCCGAAGTCACCCGTCCGAAGACGGTGCGGATGGCTTGGCTGGGGCTGGATGGAAAGTCGCATGAGGACGAATTCGACGCGCTTTGGGCGACCTGCGCGCAGCATGAGCTGGACCATCTGAACGGCACCCTGTTCATCGACCATCTGGGGCGGATGAAGCGGCAAATGATCACGCGCCGGATGGAGAAGCTCAAGCGCGAACGCGCGCGGGCCTGAGCGCGGGCACGGACCAGATCTCCAGACTTTGCCGCTGCACCCAAGCCACCTTTCCGCGCCACCAGTCCGCGCCTTCTGTCCCGCGCGGTGGACGCGGCGCGGCGGGAATGGTAGCAGCTTGCCGTCCCCTGATCGGAGCCCGCCATGATCCGCCGCTGCATTCCCTGGCCAGACAAGCGCCTGCGCCTCGTATCGGATCCGGTCGTTTCGATCACCGAAGAAATCCGCGCGCTCTGGCAGGACATGATCGACACGATGGAGGCGATGCCCGGTGTCGGGCTGGCCGCCAACCAGATCGGCGTGATACTGCGGCTGGCGGTGGTCGACGCCTCCGAGGCGCGCGGGCAGGCCGTCCGCATGGCCAACCCGGTGGTGCTGCATGCTTCGGTCAAGCCGCGCAGCCATGACGAGGCCAGCCCCAACCTGCCCGGCGTTCACGCCCGGATCGAGCGCCCGCGCGCGGTCACCGTGCAGTTCCTGAACGCCGATGGCGCGGTCGAGGAGCGCGATTTCGTCGGGCTCTGGGCGACCAGTGTGCAGCACCAGATCGACCATCTGAATGGCAGGATGTATTTCGATCATCTGAGCAAGACCCGGCGCGACATGCTGCTGCGCCGGGCGAAAAAGGTGGCGGGGGCGGCGGGGTGAACCCCGCCCTACCGCAAGGGGGAACGCAATGCGCGTGATTTTCATGGGAACGCCCGGGTTTTCGGTCCCGGTGCTGGAAGCCTTGCACGCCGAGCACGAGGTGCTTTGCGTCTATTGCCAGCCACCCCGCCCCGCCGGCCGCGGCAAGAAAGAGCGCCCGACGCCGGTTCATGCCCGCGCGCAAGAACTGGGCCTGCCGGTGCGCCACCCGGTCAGCCTGAAAACCCCCGAGGCACAAGCCGAATTCGCCGCGCTTCAGGCCGATGTGGCGGTGGTGGTAGCCTATGGCCTGATCCTGCCGCAAGCCGTGCTGGACGCGCCGCGCCATGGCTGCCTGAACATCCATGCCAGCCTGCTGCCGCGCTGGCGCGGGGCCGCGCCGATCCACCGCGCGGTGATGGCCGGCGACGCCCAGACCGGGGTTTGCATCATGCAGATGGAAGCGGGTCTGGATACCGGCCCGGTTCTGTTGCAGGAAACCACGGATATCGGCCCCCGGGACACCACCGGCGATCTGCATGACCGGCTGGCAGCGATGGGCGCGCGGCTGATCGTGACGGCGTTGCGCGCTTTGCCCGGGCTCGTTGCGCAGCCGCAGCCCGAGGACGGTGTGAGCTATGCCCGCAAGATCGACAAGGCCGAAGCGCGTGTGGACTGGTCCGAACCGGCCGAAGCGGTGGCGCGAAAGATCAACGGATTGTCGCCCTTCCCGGGCGCCTGGTGCCAGACCCCGGACGGACGGCTGAAATTGCTGAACGCTGAAGCGGTGCCCGGCGCGGGCGCCCCCGGCACGGTGCTGGACGGATTGACCGTGGCCTGTGGCACGGGCGCCGTGCGTTTTCTGAAAGCTCAGCGAGAAGGCAAGCGGGCGATGACCGCTGACGACGTGCTCCGCGGAATGGATTTGGCGACCGGAACGGTGTTGACCTGAGGGCTTCGCCGGGTCTTTTGGATCTGGGGCGGCTTCGCCGTCATGGTCCGGTTCTGGGGGCTTCGCCGCCATGGTCCGGTTCTGGGGGCTTCGCCGTCATGGTCCGGTTCTGGGGGCTTCGCCCCCGGCCCCTTTCGGGGCCTCCCCCAGGATATTTGCGGCACAAAGATGGTTGAAGATCAGGCCCATGGCCAGGCTTTTGCGTCAGCCCTGCTCTTTCAGCAACCGGCGCTTCTGGCGGTCCCAATCGCGCTTGGCGCTGGTTTCGCGCTTGTCGGTGTTTTTCTTGCCCTTGGCGATGCCGATCTTCAGCTTCACCCGGCCCTTGTCGTTGAAATACATCCGCAAGGGCACGAGGGTCATGCCCTGTTTGGCGGTGGCCGCCCAGAGTTTGGCCAGTTCCTTGCGGCTGACCAGCAGCTTGCGCTTGCGGCGTTCTTCGTGCCCCCAGGTCTTGGCTTGCAGATAGGGCGCGATATAGCCGTTTATCAGCCACAGTTCGCCGTCTTCGACATTGGCGTAGCTTTCAGCAATATTGGCCCCGCCCTGACGCAGGGATTTGACTTCGGACCCTTGCAGCATGATCCCGCATTCGAGATCATCCTCGATGAAGTAGTCATATCGGGCGCGCCGGTTCTCGGCGATCAGTTTGCTGTTTGGGTCGTGTTTTTTCTGGTCCATCCATGCGAGATATGGGTTTGACCAAAAGCTGTCCAGTAGCGGGCGGCAAAGGGTCGGGAAGAAAGAGGAGGAAAACGCCATGAAATCCTGGATGACATTGGGCGCCTTGATGCTGTTGGGGGCCTGCAGCAGCGTAAGCGCGGGGCCGCAAGGGGCCGAGCCGCGAGTCCTGCCGCCTTCCACACAAGGCCCGCCGCAAGGGGCCTACACGCGCCCTTCTCCAGGAATGGGGTCCCAAGTTCAGCCCGGAAATCAGACCGGAACGCAGCCGGGAGCCCGGCGCCAGCCGCCGGACCTGCGCGGCGGCGATACCTGCGGCGCGGGTCAGTTTCGGAATCTTATCGGTCGCCCTTTGCCGCAGCCTTTTACCGCAAACGGCCCGGTGCGGATCTTTACCACCGGCCAGCCCGTCACCATGGATCACAACCCGGCGCGCCTGAATGTCGAGGTGGATGCCAGCAGCCTTCGACGGATTGTCGCTGTCAGCTGTGGATAGGAAAGAACCGGGCACCCGCTTCCAGGTACCCGGCCCCTTACAAATGCCCTGGTTTCTGGTCCCTCCGGGTGGGGGCCCGGACGGGAAACCACGGCGGACACCATTACGGCATGATCCAATATCGTCTCTGATCGCGGCGTGATTGCGGCTCGTTGGTGATGATTCGTGGGTAAATGATGCCTTGCAGCCCGGATTTCAGGCGAAAACCTTGATTTTGTCGGCGCGCAGGGCCACGATTTCCCCATGAACGTCCAGTCCTTTCCGGCCGGCCCAGCCGACACGACCGAGCAAATCAGTTTTGACCGGCACGAGCTTGGGGTGATCCTGTCGCTGTATGGCCGCTTCGTTGCGGCGGGGATCTGGCGCGATTACGGGATATCTTGCCTGAAGGGGCGCGCGGTGTTCGCGGTGTTCCGGCGCGCGGCCGAGAACCCGCTTTACCGTATTGAAAAGATCCCGGCCCTGCGCGGCAAGCAGGGGCAATACGCGCTGTTCGGGCCCGAGGGGCAGGTGCTCAGACGCGGCGCGACGTTGCGCGGCGTCATGGCCCCCCTGGAACGAAAGCTGCTGCGCGCGCTGGACTGATCCTGCCGCTGTCGGTAAAGCCCCGAAGCATGAGCGACTTTGTCTACACCCCGCCTGACGATCCGGCGCCGATCCTGCATGTTGATGATGACATGCTGGTGGTCTCCAAACCCGCCGGGCTGCTTTCGGTGCCCGGCCGCGGGCCGGATCGCGCGGATTGCCTGATTGCGCGGTTGCGCGTCGCGTTTCCCGAGGTGCGGCTGGTGCATCGGCTGGATCTGGACACATCCGGGGTTATCGTCTTTGGCCTGACACCACAGGCGCAGGCCCATCTGGGCAAGCAGTTCGAGGAGCGGAAAGTGCAAAAACGCTACATGGCGCTGATTGCCGGGCGGCCGGATGCGGACAAGGGGCGCATCGACCTGCCACTGATCGTCGACTGGCCCAATCGCCCGCGCCAGATTGTGTGCCATGAAACCGGGCGGGCGGCGCAAACCGACTGGCGGGTGATCGGGGGTGTGGCCGGTGACAACAGCCGCGTGGCGCTGAAGCCGCTGACCGGGCGCAGCCACCAGTTGCGGGTGCACATGCTGGCGCTGGGGCATCCGATCCTGGGCGATCCGTTGTATGCGACCGGCGCCGCGGCTGGCTTTCCGCGCCTGATGCTTCATGCCGAGGAGCTGCGCCTCAGACATCCGGCAACCGGCGCGACGCTGCGCTTTCGCTCGCCCACGCCGTTCTGAAAGGGGTCAGGCGGCCTGCGAATCCGGGCGTTCCGAGAGGATGGCGAACAGTTTGTCCGGGTCCTCGTTGGCGCGCAGCTTGGCGCAGATCGCCGCGTCGCGCAGCGTGCGTGACACCAGTGCCAGCGCCTTGAGATGTTCGACACCGGCTTCGCGCGGGGCGAACAGGGCAAAGACCAGATCGATCGGCGCCCGATCAACCGAGCCATAGTCAAGCGGCCGATCCAGCCGGACAAACACGCCCTTCACGCTGTCGATGCCATCGATTCGCGCATGCGGCAGCGCGACACCGTGGCCAACCCCGGTCGGCCCCAGGCTTTCGCGTTCCTGCAACGCGTCGATGGCGATCAGTGCGTCGATGCCATGCGCGGATTGCGCCACATCGGCAAGGTCCTGGAACAGACGTTTCTTGCTTTTCACGGTGTTGCAAACCCGGATCGCGCCAGGTTTCAACAGATCAGCCAGTTCCATGCAGGACTCCTGCTCAGTCAAAGATAACACGGCCCTTGGCGACTATTGCCGCCAAGGGCCACTGCGCTGTCACTCAGGGTCGATCCAGCCGATATTCCCGTCTTCGCGCTTGTGAACGACATTCAGCCGCCCGTGACGCTCGTTGCGAAATACCAGAACGTCCGAATGCCCCAGCTCCATCTGCATCACCGCTTCACCAACCGAAATCGACGGAATACGCGTTTCCATCTCGGCGATAATCATCGGTTGCAGCGAATCCGGTTCTTCGCCTTCGCTCCCGTCGTCAGCGGCGAGGATATACGACGGCGCGCCAGCGAATTCAACGGGGACCAGGCGTTCGCGGTGGTGATCCTTCAGCCGTCTCTTGTAGCGGCGCAGCTGCTTGTCCATGCGCTCGGCGCAGGTATCGAAAGCTGCATAAATATCAGGGGCTTGTCCCTTGGCTTGGGCAGTCAATCCACTGGAAAGATGGACAGTCGCCTCGCAGACATGATTGTGGGCATCTCGGGAAAACACGATATGGGCATCGGTCGGGCGTTGGGAATATTTTTCCATCACCTCGCCAAGTTCGCCTTTGACATGAGTCTGAAGCGCTTCACCGATGTCGATTTGTTTTCCGCTGATCTGATACCGCATGGGCCTCTCCTTTTTGTCGCGGACGTCCCGGGGCCAACGTGGACCCGGCCGTTTCCGCCATATCGGCCTGTCGTTGCGGAGTCATTCCCGTTTC
>CAJQNQ010000151.1 GCA_905479725.1 uncultured Paracoccaceae bacterium
GCTGATCATCATTCCGAACCAGAACCTGTTCCGGATCGCCAACGAAAACACGACCTTCGCCGAAGCCTTCGCGATGGCCGACGACGTGCTGTACCAGGGCGTCAAGGGAGTCACCGACCTGATGGTTCGTCCGGGCATGATCAACCTGGATTTCGCCGATGTTCGCGCCGTCATGGACGAGATGGGCAAGGCGATGATGGGCACCGGCGAAGCCGCAGGCGAGGATCGCGCGCGCCATGCCGCCGAAAAGGCCATCGCAAACCCGCTGCTGGACGAAATCAGCCTGAACGGCGCGCGCGGCGTGCTGATCAACATTACCGGCGGCAGCGATCTGACGCTGTATGAGCTGGACGAAGCCGCCAATCTGATCCGCGAGAAGGTCGATCCGGACGCCAACATCATCGTCGGCTCGACACTGGATCCTGCGCTGGAGGGCGGCATCCGGGTGTCAGTGGTGGCCACCGGGATCGAGGCCCGGGCCGACGCCCAGTCGCTTGACGTTCAGCGCCGCCGCATGGCCGAGCCGCTGGCCACGCAGGCGCACGAAGCCGAGGTCGAAGACGCCTACGCGCCAGAGCCCGAGTATGCCCCGGAGCCAACCTACGAGGCTGAGCACTACGACACCCAGCCCGAACAATACGCCCAGTATGACACCCAATATGAGGCGCGGCCCGAGGCCGCCGAATACCGGCCCGAGCCGCGCGAGCAGCAATACGCCGCCGAGCACACGCCGCAACCGACGGAACCGCGCTTCCAGACCCGCCAGGCCTATCAGCCGGTGGCCCCGGTCGAACCGACGCTGGAATTGCGCCCTGAACCCGCGCGCCAGAGCTATCAGGAACCCGCCGCTGCGGCTCCGGTTCAGGATGAGTTCGATCTCGACGATGTTCTGGGTGAGCAGGCTGCGGCCTCACCCCGGCCGACCGTGGTTCTGAGTGCGCAGCGCGCCCAACACCTCAACCAGCAGCATCAATACCCGCCGCAACCGCAGCAGCAGCCACAACAACGTGCTCCGCAGCAGCGGCATTACGATGAGGCCGCGCAGTTCACTGCACCCGCCCGGGCCGAGCGTTCGCAAGGCCAGCCGTCACAGGAAACCATGGCGCGGCTGCGCGAGGCGGTGATGAAAGCGCCGGACGACGGGTCCGCCGCGCCCCGCCCGCAAGCCGCCCCGCCGCGCCCCCAGGCAGCGCCGCAGCAGGCCGAGCGGCCGCGCTTTGGCGGGCTTGGCGGTCTGATCCACCGGATGTCCGGCAATGCGCAGGAGCATCCGCAACCCGCGGCGCGCCAGCGCCCCGCCCAGCACCCCGCCCAGCAGCACAATGCGCCGCAACAGGCGCCCGTCTATGATGACGAGCCGCAGCATCGCGGCACGCAAGAGCGCATTGAAATTCCGGCGTTTCTGCGCCGTCAGGCCAATTGAGCGGTCACAACCGTTCACTTGTCGCCGAGGCATCATTTGGAAAGAGCCAGCGTTTGCTGGCTCTTTTCTGTTTTATCTCAGCGGTTTAAGTCCATGAAAGAGGTCGTGCGCGGAAACTCGCGCATCCGTGAGATGTCTGTTACATCGTGTTACAAAGCGTGACTTGTGATCCGCACGGCGCCTTTCTAAACACGCTCAGATCAATCAATCAGGCTTCGTCACCCGTGCAAACCACCCTCGACACCTCTGTCCACTTCGTTGGAATTGCCCTTCATTCGGGGCGTGAAGTTGCGATGGATGTGCATCCGGCACCTGAGAACCACGGGATCGTTTTCGAGCGTATCGACCTGCATGGACCGCAGTCGGCGCGCTGCATCAAGGTCGGCGTGGATGCCCTGATCGAGGCCAATCTGTGCACCAAGCTGGGCAATGCGCATGGGGCCACGGTTTCGACCGTCGAGCATCTTATGGCGGCACTGGCCGGATGCGGGATTCACAACGCGCGGATCGTCCTGAACGGACCCGAGGTTCCGATCCTCGACGGCTCGGCGCGCCCGTTTGTCGCGGCCTTTGTAGACGCCGGAATGAAACGACAGGGCGCTCCCCTGATGGCGATCCGTCTGCGCCGACCGGTCGAGATCCGCATGGGCGATGCCTGGGCGCGGCTGGAGCCGGCCGATCAGCTTTCCATCGCGTTTGAAATCGATTTCCCCGATGCCGCGATCGGTCGCCAGCATCTTGAACTGGAACTGTGCAACGGCACCTTCGTGCGGGAGCTCAGCGATTGCCGCACCTTTTGTCGTCAGGCGGATGTCGATTTCATGCGCGCCAACGGGCTTGCGCTGGGCGGCAGCTATGAAAACGCGGTCGTGGTCAGCGGAGAAGACGTGCTCAGCCCCGGCGGGCTGCGGCGCGCCAATGAACCGGTGCGCCACAAGATGCTGGACGCCATGGGCGATCTGGCGGTGGCCGGAGCACCCATTCTGGGCCGCTATGTCGGCCACCGCGCCGGCCATACGCTGACCGGACGTCTGGTGCGCGCGCTGATGGCCGATCCGCGCGCGTTCGACTGGGTTGTCATCGATGCCGAGCAGGCCCATGCCATGCCCGGTGCGGGCGTTTGCCACGCGGATCTGGCAATCACCGCCTGACCGGGTCAAGCCCGTATGAGCGTTTCACAAATCCCGGCGAGGTTCCGCGCATTGGCGTTTTGCGCAGCCCCGGCATCTGTGTTACCAGAACCGCCAGATACCGCGTTCGCGGATGGGGAATCGGCGCACCCGCACCGGGCGCTGCCAAGGGGACTGGCAAGAATGGCTGTTGCGAAGCAGGGCGCCCGGCGCAGACTGGGCACATTGGTGATGATCGGCGTGTTGACCGCCAGCTTGACCGCGTGTTCCGGTCGTGTGCGCGACAATGAATCTCTGGAGGCCTTTACCGCCGAGGAAATCTTTCAGCGCGGGGAATTCGTGCTGGAAAACAATCGCCGCGCCGACCCCGCTCTGCGCTATTTCCGCGAGATCGAGCGGCTCTACCCCTATACCGACTGGGCGCGCCGGGCGATCGTGATGCAGGCCTATGCGCTGCACCGCGAGGGCCGCTACGACGAGGCGCGCACCACCGCGCAGCGCTTCCTGGATCAGTATCCCGGCGATCCCGATGCCGCCTGGGCCGCCTATATCGTGGCGTTGACCTATTACGACCAGATCGAGGACGTTGGTCGCGATCAGGGTCTGACGTTCCAGGCCCTGCGCCAGTTGCGCTACGTGATCGAGCAGTATCCGGACACCGAATACGCGCGCTCGGCGGTGCTGAAATTCGACCTGGCTTTCGACCGCCTGGCCGCCAAGGAAATGGAGATCGGGCGCTACTATCTGGCGCGCGGCAACTATGCGGCGGCGATCAACCGGTTCCGCGCGGTAGTCGAGGATTACCAGACCACGACCCAGACCCCCGAAGCGTTGCTCCGCCTGGTCGAGTCCTATCTGGCGCTTGGCTTGCGCAACG
Source organism: uncultured Paracoccaceae bacterium (assembly GCA_905479725.1). GTDB lineage: Bacteria > Pseudomonadota > Alphaproteobacteria > Rhodobacterales > Rhodobacteraceae > Pararhodobacter. Next base: position 3,431 of record CAJQNQ010000151.1, read on the forward strand.
AGGCGCAAACGGCGGGCGCGATCCTGGGCTACAACTTCCAGTCCAGCCCGTTCTACGAGGACGGCTATCGTTTGCTGACCAATGAAGGGTTGAGCACCGATGCGGCGGGTGAAAACTGGCTGCGAGATATTTACCGCCGCACGGTTCGCGGCGACTGGATCTGACGCGGGAAATTGGGGGGCAGGGCAGGACATGCTGCGCACATTGACGATCCGCGACATGCTGCTGATCGACCGGCTGGAGCTTGATTTCCAGCCCGGCCTGAATGTCCTGACCGGTGAAACCGGCGCGGGTAAATCCATTCTGCTGGACAGTCTGGGCTTTGTGCTGGGCTGGCGCGGGCGCGCCGATCTGGTGCGCCAGGGGGCCGCCCAGGGCGAGGTCGAGGCGGTGTTCGAACTGTCGGAAGATCACCCCGGCCGCGCGGTGCTGACCGAGTCCGGGATCGACCCCGAGGACGCCTTGATCCTGCGCCGCGTGAACGCCGCCGACGGCCGCAAGACCGCCTGGATCAACGGGCGCCGCGCCACAGGCGACGTTCTGCGCGCGTTGTCGGAAACGCTGGTCGAACTGCACGGGCAGCATGATGACCGGGGTCTGCTCAACCCGCGCGGGCATCGTCAACTGCTGGATTCCTTCGCCGGGGTCGAAAGCGAACTGGCCCAGACGCGCGCCGCCTGGCGCGGGCTGTCCGGCGCGCGCAAGGCACGGACCGAAGCCGAAGCGCGCATCGCCGCCCTGAAATCCGAGGAAGATTTCCTGCGCCATGCGGTCAAGGAACTGGACACGCTGGATCCGCAACCGGGCGAAGAGGCCGACCTGGACACCCGCCGCCGTCTGATGCAGGCCGCGACGCGCCTGCGCGCCGATGTCGAGCGCGCGCGCCACGCACTGGGCGATGAAGGCGCGGAGCGGCTGG
>CAJQNQ010000152.1 GCA_905479725.1 uncultured Paracoccaceae bacterium
ACGGCGCGTTGTTTGGCATCGATAAACACACCTGCAGGCGCATAACCCTTGCCATTCAGGCCAGAGCCCAGGGTCTCTTTTTTATTGACGGCAGTCAGGTTTCCAAGCGACCCGCAAGCCGAAAGGCTCAACGCGCTGAAAGCGATTAGACCAATGCGAAACATGAATACGTCCTCCGCCTGAGACTGGACGCGAGAATTGCATTTTAGTCAAGCAACACAGTGCTTTGTAGGCGAGTATTAGCGTAGGACTTCAAACCACAGTTGAAGTGCCTCTGCGTCACGGGCTCGGCCGGCGCGAACCGCTTTCGCTTCATCGTCTTCGCCCCATTGCTCGATCTGCCAGTCTTCATCGATTCGCGACCAGCGCCACAAGTCCTCGACAGGGCTTTGATTTTCGGTCGCGGCAAGGCCGATGACCAGCGATCCGGGCAGCGCCACAAGGTCATGAAACGCGGTCAGCTGAAACGCCGTGAACCCGTCCAGATGCGCCCTGAGCGCGGTCAGTGTTTCGGGCTGCTGCGGGGTCGGCATGATCCCGGTTGTGACCTGCCAGTCCACCCCGAAGCGCCGCGCCGCCCAGTCCAGAAGCGGGTCCCAGGCGGCGGCCTGACGGGCCGTCAGTTCGACCGGCGCCTCGGCCCGGTAGCACAGAAGATCGGTCTCGCCATAGGCGCCCAGCATGTCTGCGACTTCCGCGAACTGAACCCGCACCTTGTCAATCGCCGCGTTGGCAAAGCGGGTCGCGGGCATGGCCTCGGGGTTGATCCGATCGCCCTGCGCGTCCCATTCAGCGGCGATATATCCGGCCAGATCCGCGGTCGGAACCGACAGCAGCGCCTTGGCCGGGGTCTTGATCGCCCGCCCGTCCAGCGACACGCCAAAGCCGCCCTCGTGCTCGCTCACCGTTACCGATGTGTAGAACCGTTTGCGCCGCGCGCCGCTCATGCCTGCCCCCAAATCCTGTCCAATGTCGCTGGTAATTCCTGGAACCGGTCGATCAGCACATGGGCCTGGTCCAGGGCCGCCCGGGGATGATAACCCCAGGTCACGCCGATCCGGTGCACACCCGCCGCCACGCCCATCTCCATGTCGAAACTGGTATCGCCGATGATGACCGTGTCCTGCGGCGCGCATCCGGCCTCGTGCATCGCGGTCAGCAGCATCGAGGGGCTGGGCTTGCTGGGATGGTCGTCGGCCACCTGCGTGGTCACGAAATAGCCCTCCAGCCCGTGCGCCGCCATCACATGCCGCAACCCGCGCCGGGATTTGCCGGTGGCCACGCCCAGCAGCATGTCGGCGCGCGCGGCCAGCTGCTCCAGCACCGCTTGCGCGCCCGAATACAGGGGTGACGCGGTATCGGCGCGCATCCCGGCGAAGCTGGATTTGTAGGCAGCCACCAGCGCCCCGGAATCGGCGCCCGGAGCCAGCCGCGCCATGGCTTGCGGCAACGACAGGCCGACAATCGACAGCACGGCTTCGCGCGGCGGGCAGATCAGGCCCAGCGCGTCGAACGCCCGCTCCATCGCGCCATGAATATGCGCCTGGCTATCGACCAGCGTGCCGTCGACATCGAAAACGATCAGCTTCATGCGTCCTCGAACGGGTCCAGCGGCACATCGGTGTCGCGCCAGCCCAGCGTTTTCCAACTGCGCGCCATGTGGTCGGGCAGCGGTGCCTCCAGCGTGACAGCGGCACCTGTGACCGGGTGGACAAAGCTGATCGCGCGCGCGTGCAGGTGCAGCTTGCGGCTGATGTCGCCGCCAAGCTGCGCACCCCAGCCGTCGCCCAGATTTTCCTGGCCCGAGCCACCGTATTTGCCGTCACCAATGATCGGATGGCCCAGTTCCGCCATATGCGCGCGCAACTGGTGCGTGCGCCCGGTGATCGGCACCAGCGCAACCCAGGCGGCGCGGCTGCCCAGCCGCTCGAGCACCGCGAAATCGGTGGTCGCGCGCTTGGCGCCCTCGGTTGCTTCGACGTCGCGGGGGTGAATGCAGCGCATCTTTTCATGCCCCTGCCCGCCCGACTTCACCAAACCGAAGCGAATCGTTCCCATCGACGGGCTGGGAACACCGGCCACGATCGCCCAGTAGATCTTTCGCGTCGTGCGGTTGCGAAAGGCTTCGCCCAGCCGGCGGGCCACACGCGGCGTGCGGGCCAGCAGCAGCACGCCCGACGTGTCCTTGTCCAGCCGGTGCACCAGCACGGGGCGCTCCTTGTAGCCGAATTTCAGCGCCTCGGTCAGCCCATCGACATGATGGCTGCCCTGCCCCGACCCCCCCTGCGAGGGCAGGCCCGGCGGTTTGTTCAGGGCGATGATATGCTCGTCCTTCCACAGCACCGCGTTCTGGATCATCCGCGCGTCCTCGGCCGCAATGCCGGGGGCCGCGTCAGCAGGCGGTGGCGGCGCATAGTCATCGGGCAATGGCGGCACGCGCACCGTCTGACCCGGCTGCACACGGTCCGAGGCCTTCGCGCGTTTGCCATCGATCCGCAAGTCGCCCTTGCGGCAGAATTTCTCGACCATTCCTTGCGTGACCTGCGGAAACCGGCGCTTGAGCCAGCGGTCCAGCCGCTGGTCGCCGTCGTCCGCCTCAAGGGTTATCTGCTGCACACCGCTCATGCGAATACGCTCCTTGCCAGCGCCATGCCGGCGACAATCGCGCCCAGTGACAAGATCACCGACGCCAGGACATAGCTTGCGGCCAGGCCCGACTGTCCGCGCTCGTAAATCGTCAGGGCATCCAGGGAAAAGGCCGAAAACGTGGTGAACCCGCCCAGCACGCCGGTCATCAGGAATGGCGCCAGGCGGTTTGCGCTCAGATGGGCCAGAATCACAATGATCGCCCCCATCAGGAAAGACCCCAGGACATTCACCACCAGCGTGCCCCAGGGAAACCCCGGCCCCATCAGACGTATCGCCGCCACGCCGGTCAGATACCGGCCGCTGGCACCAATCGCCCCGCCAAGGGCCACCTGAAGAAGGGTCGAAAACATCCCGCGTCTGTCGCGCGCGGCCACCCTTTTGTCAAGGTGACGCGGCCACTCGCGGGTCAACCCGTGCGGCCATAAAAGGTCAGGCGCGCGGTTTCCGACAAGGCCACGCCGGGCTCGGCGTTATAGGCCAGCACCGCCAGCATCCGCGTGCGCGCCCCGGTATTGGGCGCCACCCGGTGCATCGAATTGCGACCGCGAAAAAACACCAGCGTCCCGGCCTGCGCGTTCAGGCTGGACACCGGCCGCCGCCCCTCCAGAATTTGCGCCACCGCATCGAACCCCATGTCGCCGGCATCGGCATCGCGCACATCGGTGGCGTATTCGAACGCGCCGCCCGCCTCGGGCGCCTGCACCATCAGCGTGATGGAAAACGAGGAATTGTCGAAATGCCACCCCAACTCTTGCCCGGTCTCATGAAAGTGCAGGTTGATCGACGACAACGGGTCGGCATAGCCGTGCAGTTCCGCCGTGCCGAGAACCGCGCACAGAAAGGCGCGGAACCGGTTGTCATCGTAAAGCTGGCGCAGCGGCGAGGCGGCGGCGAGGCGGTCATCGGTCAGGCAACCCTTGGTCGATGTCACCTGGCGGTTGCGCGGATGATCGGCGGCGTAGGCCGGATCAGGCGCGCTCAGGTAGACGCTGTGCTCCTCTCGCTTGGCATAGACCGCAGCGCGCCCAGCCTCGCCTTCGGCGCGGATCTGCTCGATTGCAGCGGGCAGGACGAACCCGTCCAGCACCAGAATGCCCCCCGAGTCATACGCCGCCTTGCAGCGCGCCCGGAACGTGCTGTCCTCCAGCGGATAGCGGGACAGATCAACGATATGTGGCAAAGCCATGCTCAAGGCTCCTTTCGGCTGGCGCGCAGGCGGGCAAACCAGTCCACACGCTTCTTCAACTCGCGTTCGAACCCGCGCTCCACGGGCCTGTAAAGGACTGGTCGCTTCACCCCCTCGGGGAAATAATTCTGGCCGCTGAACCCGTCCTGCGCTTCGTGGTCATAGGCGTAACCCTCGCCGTAGCCCTGCTGCGCCATCAGCCGCGTGGGCGCGTTCAGGATGATCGCCGGGGGCATGGCTGAACCGGTCTTTTTCGCCAGATCCCGCGCGCCCTTGTAGGCCACGTAGACGGCGTTCGATTTAGGGGCCAGGGCCAGATAGACAAGGGCCTGCGCCAGTGCCAACTCGCCCTCGGGGCTGCCCAGGCGCTCATAGGTGTTCCACGCCTCCAGGCACTGCGCCTGCGCCTGCGGGTCGGCAAGGCCGATATCCTCGACCGCCATGCGTGTGATCCGGCGGGCCAGGAAACGCGGATCCTCGCCCCCCTCCAACATCCGGGCAAACCAGTAAAGCGCCGCATCCGGGTCGGAACCGCGCACCGATTTGTGCAGCGCGCTGATCAGGTTGTAATGCTCGTCACCGGACTTGTCGTATTTCGCCGCGCGTCGCATCAGCCGCCTGGACAGCGTCTCGCGGTCCAGCGGCGCCTTGAGCGCCCCACCCAGCGTCCAGGCCATCACCTGCTCGATCAGGTTCAGCAAGCCGCGCCCGTCACCGTCGGCCATCTCCAACAAGGCCTCCCGCGCATCGCCGCTCAACGGCAGCGCACGGTTCAACCTGCGCTCGGCGCGCTGGGCCAGTTTCTCCAGATCGGCCAGCGACAAGCGGTTCAACACGATCACCTGACTGCGGCTCAGCAAGGCGGCATTCAACTCGAAGGACGGGTTTTCGGTCGTCGCACCGACCAGCAGGATCGTGCCATCTTCCATGTAGGGCAGAAACCCGTCCTGCTGCGCCTTGTTGAAGCGATGGATTTCATCGACGAACAGCAGAGTGCCCTGCCCGTTCGTCCGGCGCAGACGCGCAGCCTCGAACACCCTGCGCAGGTCCGGAACGCCGGTGAAGATCGCGCTGACCTGCACGAAATGCAGGTCCGTGGCCTGCGCCAGAAGGCGCGCGATGGTGGTCTTGCCTACACCGGGCGGGCCCCACAGCACCAGCGACGACAAGGCACCGGCGTTCAACATGGCCCCCAGCGGCCCGTCAGCCCCCAGCACCGCCTCTTGCCCAATCACATCCGACAAGCTGCGCGGGCGCAACCGGTCCGCCAACGGACGCGGCGCATCGTCGGGCGCGGACGCAGTGTCAGAATCTCTGTGAAACAGATCGGCCATGGCGCAAAACTACGCGCCCCACTCCGTCAGCGCCATAGGGAACGCAAACACATCCAAACTCATCTTTGTGCCAAAAATATCCTGCGGGGGTCCGGGGGCGCAAAGCCCCCGGGCGGGATGACCGGGCGATGGCCCCGGATCACAGCCGAAAGCGCAGCAGCCTTCGGCGCCCGTCGCGCAGGATCTCGATCTCCCAATACCGTGACGGGTCGCGCAGCGCGTTGTCCAGATCCGAGGTTGCCCGGATCCGTTGCCGGTTGACCGCCACGATCACGTCACCGGCGGTCAGGCCGGTCCGCGCCGAAATATCGCGCAGTTCGACCACCAGCACCCCGCTGGCACCCGGATCCAGTGCATTCTCGGCGATCACCGCCGGGTTGATCGTTTCCGCCACCAGCCCGCGCAGCGCCAGCCCCTGAACCACCAGCCGCTCACGCGCGGGCGACTCCGGCGCGGAGATCAGCGGCACGGACGCCTGCTCGCGCCGCTCGCCGCGCTGATAGGTCAGGCTGGCATTGGCGCCAATCCCGCGCGATGCCAGCCGGAAATTTACCTCCTGCTGGGAATTCACCGGTGCGTCATCCACGGCCAGGATCACGTCGCCGCGGCGCAGACCGGCCTGCACAAGCGGGCTTTGCGGATGCAGGGCGGTTATCACCACACCCTGAGGCAGCGTCTGGCCGAAGGCTTCGGCCAGCGCTGCATCGACGGCCTGCGCCGACAGGCCCAGCCAGGGGCGCTGGAACCGTGCGCGGCCCTCTTGCGCCTGTCCGACAACCTGTTGCACAAGGTTCGCCGGGATCGCAAAGCCGATCCCGTTGGAGCCGCCCGAGCGGGTCAGGATCGCCGTGTTGATCCCCACCAGGCGCCCGGCCATATCCACCAGCGCCCCGCCCGAGTTGCCCGGATTGATCGGCGCATCGGTCTGGATGAAATAGCCGCGCCCCGATCCGACAGCCAGCCCGGAGCGCGCCAGCGCCGAAACGATCCCGCTGCTGACCGTTTGCCCGACGCCGAACGGATTGCCGATTGCCAGGACCAGATCGCCCACTTGGGCGTTGTCGGAATTGGCCAGCGAAATGAACGGCAGATCGCTGGCACCCCGCAAACGCAGAACGGCCAGATCGCTCTCCGCGTCGGCCAGGACCACATCGGCGGCATATTCGCGGCGGTCGCCCAGCACGACGCGGATATCATCAGCGCCACCAACCACATGATTGTTGGACACGACGATCCCGTCTGCCGACAGGATGACCCCGGATCCCAGCGCGTTCTGCACCCGGGGCGCCTGACGGCCCCGATCCCCGAAAAGCTGGCCGAACAGCGGGTCGCTGAACAGGGGATTGGCCCGCGATTCAACGATCCGGCGGGCATAGATCGACACCACCGCCGGCGCCGTTTGCGCCACTACCGGGGCGAAACTCAGCCCGATCTGCGCACGGTCCTGCGGCACCTGGGTCACCGCGTCCGGCTGCCGCGAGAGCGCTGGCACGGGCACTGGCTGGGGCGCCGATTGTGCCGCGACGGGCGACTTCAGATATGGCGCGCCGATTTCCCACGCGCCAACCGCCACGATGGCGACGACGGCTGCCCAGATGAAACGCATTTCGCCCTCCTTTGCCTGGCGCACGAAATATGGGGCGGTCAGGGACCGAGTGCAACGCCGGTCAATTCATCCACGCGTCACGAAACTGCGAGAGCCCGCGTTCCGAGGAACGCGGGCTCAGTGCGAAGCGCCAGTCGGCTCGGCTCGGCTCAGTCTTCGGAATCGTCTTCCATATCAGCACGCGCCCGGTCGGCCGCGCCTTTGGCGTCTACGTCACGCTCGACGAATTCGATGATCGCCATCGGTGCCATATCGCCATAGCGAAAGCCTGCCTTCAGGACGCGGGTGTAGCCACCGGCGCGCTCGGCATAGCGGGGGCCGAGCACTTCGAACAGCTTGGCAACGTCCTTGTCCTCTTTCAGCATCGCCGCGACCTGACGGCGCGCGTGCAGGTCGCCACGCTTGGCCAGCGTGATCAACTTTTCGACAACCGGGCGCAATTCCTTGGCCTTGGGCAGAGTCGTCTTGATCTGTTCATGTTCGATCAGCGAACCGGCCATGTTGGCGAACAGCGCCTTGCGGTGTTCATGAGTGCGGTTCAGGCGGCGGTATCCACGAGCGTGACGCATGTTGATTCTCCTAAGTACGTCTTGTTTTGCTTTGTCTGGCGACCCCTGCGTGAGGACCGCTCTCCTTGCGGGCGGAAACCCGAGTTGTTGCGCAAGGTGGGGTAAAACCCCACCCTACCATGTCGTTGCACCGCTCAACACGGCGCGTAGGGTGGGGTTTCACCCCACCCCTTTTTTCTCAGAACTGATCCTCGAATCGCTTGGCCAGTTCCTCGATGTTTTCCGGCGGCCAGTCTTCGACTTCCATGCCCAGATGCAGGCCCATGCCCGACAGAACTTCCTTGATTTCGTTCAGGGACTTGCGGCCAAAGTTCGGGGTGCGCAGCATCTCGGCTTCGGTCTTCTGGATCAGATCGCCGATATAGACGATGTTGTCGTTCTTCAGGCAGTTCGCCGACCGGACCGACAGTTCCAACTCGTCCACTTTCTTCAGCAGCAGCGGGTTGAATTCAAGACCGTCATCCGCGTCGCCGCGGCCAGCGGCCTCGGGCTCATCGAAGTTGACGAAGACCTGAAGCTGGTCCTGAAGGATGCGCGCGGCGAAGGCCACCGCATCTTCCGGCGTGATCGAACCGTCGGTTTCGATCTTCATCGTCAGTTTGTCATAGTCCAGCACCTGACCCTCGCGGGTGGGCGACACTTCATAGGCGACCTTTTTGACCGGCGAATAGATCGCATCGATCGGGATCAGACCGATGGGCGCATCCTCGGGGCGGTTCTTGTCGGCCGAGACATAGCCCTTACCGGTGTTCACGGTCAGTTCCATGAACAACTCCGCGCCCTCGTCGATATGGCAGATCACGTGATCCTTGTTCAGGACCTCGATCCCGCTGGTCACGGCAATATCGCCGGCTTTCACCAACGCCGGGCCACGCGCCGAGACCGTCACGCGCTTGGGTCCATCGACATCCATGCGCAGGGCCACGCCCTTGAGTTTCAGCACGATGTCGGTGACGTCTTCACGCACCCCGGCCACGGATGAAAACTCGTGCAGGACGTTGTCGATCTGCACCGAAGTGATCGCCGCGCCTTGCAGCGACGACATCAGCACGCGGCGCAGGGCATTGCCCAGCGTCAGGCCGAAGCCGCGCTCCAGCGGCTCCGCCGAGACAGTCGCCTTGCGCGACGGATCTGCACCGGGGCGCACATCCAGTTGCGCCGGTTTGATCAACTCTTGCCAATTCTTATGGATCATGTGTCGCCTCCATTCCAGCATCCGGTTCATGATCTAGCCGGACGCGCCCGAGGGTCAGTCAAAATGACAAAAAGCGGACCGCGCCAAAGACAGCGCGGTCCGTATTCAAGAGCGATGCGTCAGACGCGGCGACGCTTGGGCGGACGGCAGCCGTTATGCGCAAGCGGCGTCACGTCGCGGATCGAGGTAATCGACAGACCGGCAGCGGCCAGCGCGCGCAGTGCCGATTCGCGGCCCGAACCGGGGCCCTGCACTTCGACTTCCAGCGTGCGCAGACCGTGGTCCTGCGCCTTTTTCGCGGCGTCTTCGGCGGCCAGCTGAGCAGCATAAGGCGTCGACTTGCGCGAGCCCTTGAAGCCCATGGTGCCGGCCGACGACCACGAGATGGCGTTGCCCTGGACGTCCGAAATCAGGATCTTGGTGTTGTTGAACGTCGAATTCACATGCGCCACGCCAGCGGCGATGTTCTTGCGTTCCTTGCGCTTCACGCGCGTCTTGTCACGAGCCATTGGTCCTGCCTCCCCTTACTTCTTCTTGCCGGCAATGGCCTTTGCGGGGCCTTTGCGGGTGCGAGCGTTGGTGTGCGTGCGCTGACCGCGCACAGGCAGGTTGCGACGATGACGCAGGCCACGATACGAGCCCATGTCCATGGCGCGCTTGATGTTCATCTGTGTTTCGCGGCGCAGGTCACCTTCGACGGTGATGTTCGCGTCGATATATTCGCGAATCGCCAGAACTTCATCGTCCGACAGCTGATTCACACGGCGCGAAGGCTCGATGTTCAGCGCGGTGATGATCTGTTCCGCGGTCGAGGGACCGATACCGGTGATATAGGTCAACGCGATGGGAACGCGCTTTCCGGTGGGGATGTTGACGCCAGCAATACGTGCCACGCAGCATTTCCTTTTCGTTGCGGTTCCGTAATGCCAGAACCTTTTTTCACAACACGTGCCGTTGGTGGCCGTGCCAAGTAAAAGACCCGAGTCGGCGGACGACTCGGATCAGCGTATCAGGCGCATCGCCTATGAGGTTTTCGCGCGGGCGTCAAGGGCCAGCTGCGTTATCCTTGCAGGGCCAGGTCGACAGCCTTGGTCACGGTCGCAACGGGCTGCAATCCGTCAACGACGCGCAGCTTGCCCTTGGCGTGGTAGTAGCCGATCAGGGGCGAGGTCTTCTTGTAGTATTCCAGCAAACGCTGACGCAGGCTGTCTGCATTGTCATCGGCACGGCGCTTCAGATCGTGCGAGCCACAGACATCACACGTGCCCTCGACCTTCGTCGGCCTGGTGATGTCGTGGTAGACCTCGCCGCAATTGCCGCAGGTAAAGCGCCCGGTGACGCGCTCGACCAGTGCCTCGTCATCCACGCGCAGCTCCACGACGGCCGCCAGGTGCAGACCCCGGGCATCCAGCAGCGCCCCCAGCGCATCAGCCTGCGCGAGCGTCCGTGGAAACCCGTCAAAGATGAAGCCGCCGTCGTGGTCGCCGTGATCGGCTTCCAGTTGCTCGGCGATCAGGCCGATGACAACCTCGTCGGTGACCAGCTTGCCGGCGTCCATGATGGCGGCAACCCGGCGCCCCATCTCGGTGCCGGAATTGCGCGCGGCGCGCAACATGTCACCGGTGCTCAATTGGACCATCCCGTTTCCATCGACAAGGACGCGCGCCTGCGTGCCCTTCCCGGCGCCCGGAGCGCCCAGCAGAATGATGTTCATTTCAGCGCGGGCCCCTTCTTGCGGGTGGTTCCTTTCCTGGCGCCGTTCTTGCCGCCACGGCCCCGCAATTGAGAGCGTTCCAGAAGTCCTTCATACTGGTGGGCAACCAGATGGGATTGCACCTGGCTCATGGTGTCCAGCGTCACCGCCACAACGATCAGCACCGAGGTGCCGCCGAAATAGAACGGAATGCTCAGCTGTGCGCGCAGGATTTCCGGCAGCAGCGCGACGAAGGCCAGATACATCGCGCCAACCGTGGTCAGGCGGGTGACGACAAAATACAGGTATTCCTCGGTCCGCTTGCCTGGACGAATGCCCGGGATGAACCCGTTCTGGTTCTTCAGGTTGTCGGCCACGTCATCGACCTTGAACGCCACGTTCAACGTATAGAAAAACGTGAAGAACACGATCAGCGCCGTGAAGAACGCCAGATTCAGCGGCTGACCCGGTCCAAAGTAAGCCAGAATGGTGGCCATCAGGGCGTTGGTGGAATTCCCCGAAAAGGTCGAAATCGTGGTCGGCAGCAACAAAAGCGAGGACGCGAAGATCGCCGGGATCACGTTGGCAGGGTTCACCTTGATCGGCAGATGCGACGAGCCGCCATCATAGACCTTCATGCCCACCTGGCGGCGCGGATACTGGATGTGCACTTTTCGCAAGGCCCGTTCCATGAACACCACGAAGCCCACCAGCGCGATCATCATCAGCATGATGCCGATCACCACGACAGGGCTGATCGTGCCCGAGCGGCCCTGGCTGAGGAACTGCGCCAGCTGCGCGGGGATCTCGGCGATGATGCCGACGAAAATAATCAGCGAAACACCGTTGCCGATGCCGCGCGCGGTGATCTGCTCGCCCAGCCACATCAGGAACAAGGTGCCGCCAACCAGCGTGATGACAGTGGAGATCCGGAAGAACCAGCCCGGATCGGTGGCCAGTTCGCCGGCCTCCAGGCTGACGGCCAGACCATAGGACTGCATCAGGGCCAGCAGGACCGTGCCGTAGCGGGTATACTGGTTCAGCTTGCGCCGCCCCATCTCGCCTTCCTTGCGCAGGTTCTGCCACGGACCATACATCGACGCCACGAGCTGCACGATGATCGACGCCGAAATATAGGGCATGATGCCCAGCGCGAAGATCCCCATGCGGGCAATCGCCCCGCCGGTGAACATGTTGAGCATTCCGCCGATACCCGCCGCGGCGTTATCCATGAAGTCGCGCAGCGCGCCGCCATCGATGCCGGGCACCGGGATATAGGTGCCGATGCGGTAAACGATCAAGAGACCGATCGCGAAGAAGATGCGCTGACGCAGGTCCTTCGCCTTGACGAGGGTGGCCCAGGAAGTGTTGGCCGCCATTTGCTCTGCAGCTGATGCCATGGTCCGTCTTTCTTGCATGACAGCGCCGCCAGACCGGTTCCCGGTGGCGGCGCAGGAAAACCTATAGGAATGATGTAAGGGGCCGAGCGCCCCGTCACAACACCTTATTCGGCGGCTTCGACCGCCACGGCTTCAGTTTTCAGCGAGCCACCGGCTTTTTCGACCGCTTCGATCGCCGCTTTCGAGGCACCAGCCACAGAAATGTTCAGCGCGCGGGTGACGTCACCCTTCGCCAGAACGCGCACGCCGTCCAGTTTGCGGCGCACCAGGCCCGACGCGACCAGCACATCGGCGTTGATCTCGGCGCTGGCGTCGATCTTGCCGGCCTCGATGAAGGCCTCGATGGCGCCCAGGTTGGTGACCGCCCATTCCTTGCGGTTTGGCTTGTTGAAGCCGCGCTTGGGCAGGCGGCGATACAGCGGCATCTGGCCGCCTTCATAGGCGTTCAACGCAACGCCCGAACGCGACTTCTGGCCCTTGATACCCCGGCCGGCGGTCTTGCCCTTGCCCGAACCCGGGCCGCGCGCGACGCGCTTTTTCTTGCGGGTGGCGCCTTCGTTGTCGCGAAGTTCATTCAGTTTCATGTCGCTTCTCCTTGGCCGGAACTCCCCACCAGCGACGGAAAGGGGAAACACGGCATTTCTTGGTTGTGAGTCGGACCATCGGGGCCAACCGGGGGGCGTATAGACGGGAAGCCCGGCACGATCAAGTGCAGTTGCACTGTGCCATGGCTTCAGGAGCGCGCCCAGCCATGGATCATGCTGCGGCACGCGTCGATCGAGGGCCTGCCTGCCTCGCTGCTATTGGCCGCGCGGATCAGCACGTTCAAGCCGATCGTGCTGCTTTGCAAAAGCTGGGCACCCTGTCTCACGTCAAAATCGCCGGGCAATTGGCCCAGCCGCTTCAGATGCTCAAGCGCCAATTCAAAGCGTCCACCCAGCAGCCGATAATACCGGGATGCCCGTTGGTTGACCTCTGAACTGGCGCCGCCGAATTCGATAAGCGTGTTGAGCAGGAAGCAGCCATACGCCATGCATTCGGGCATGACCGGCGGGGCCAGAAAGAACGTGAACCAGTCGGCCAGCGCATCCAGCGTGTCAGGTTCGACCGGCGGCGCGACGGTTTCGAACATGTCGAGATAGCGATCCACGGCCATCAGAAACAGGGCCATCTTGCCGCCATAACTGGTTTGCAGGGTGAACCGCGTGATGCCCGCTTCGTCTTCGATCTGTCGCGTTCCGACAGCCGCGTAGCCGGATTTCCAGAACATGGAAATCGCCGCCTGCAAGGCGTGCTCAGGGTCTGACTTCCTGCTTCGCGCCATTCTGCCCCTCCGGCAATATTTATATCCAAGTGACTTGCTTCATTCTATCCGTTCGGTTAGTTTAGCTGGAACCACTTCGTCCGGCAAGGCCACCTGCCCTGTTCAGCACACATTCGACACCGACAAGGATTTTTCCATGACCATTACCGCCTCCCTGATCTGGTTCGCCCTCATTTCGCTGATCCTGGTCGCCACAGAGATCATGTATACCTATGCGACAAAGGGAATTCCCTACGGGTTTTCCGCCAATCGCACCGCGCCGGAACTGACGCCCTTCGGGGCCAGGCTGAAACGCACTTATCAAAACCAGGTTGAAAGCGCGTCCTACATCCTTCCCGCGCTGATCGGCGCCGGCATGGCGGGTGTCTCGGGCCAGGGGGTCAAATGGGCGGCCTTGCTGATCGTCGTGGGGCGGGCCGGATATTCCGCCTTGTATCTGACCGGGATTTCTTTTGTCCGGGTGCCGGCATTCGTCCTGGGCACGTTTTCGTCGGCCTATCTGATCTATGTCGCACTGACGTCCGGCGCCCTGTAAGCCCGGCGCGGGAAGACGGCCAGGGAATTCAGCCCCCCCCCGGCCGAGTTCAATGGGTGAGCAGCAGCCTGTCGCTCACCACTTCGCCTTCCAGCGTCTTTCCTTGCATCTGGAAGCGTTTGAGCATCGAGCGCCCGCAATTTACGGTGACTTCTCGCTCGAACAAGGTGCGTGGGATGTCATAGGCGCAGTCTTTGCCGCCAGATTTCTTGGAGCCGTCCAGACTGAGGGCAACAAAAACGCCGCGCGCCTTTGCCTTCTCTATCCGGTTGAACAAGTCGCCATGATCGAAGCCCTGCGCCCCATAAAGAATGGCCTGGCTGTGGCTGTATGGAGGGTCGCAATAGACCACGTCACCCTCTCGGGCGCGTTCCAGGGACTCTCCGTATTCTCGATGAAAGAACTCTGCTCCGCGCGCACGTTGTGCCCATTCATCGACGCGCCGCCCAAACGTTCCGAAATGAATGGGCTTGTGAGCGCCGCAAGGTGTGGACATATACCCATCGGCCTTGCGAAAACGCACCACACCCCCGTAGGCGGCGCGGGTCAGGAATAAAAAGTCGGCGGCGTTTGCGCCTCGGTTGTAGCGCGCCTTGATCTTTTCATATTGTTCGACTTTCTCGCCTTCCTGCGCCTCCAGCCATCGCTCCCGATACCATGATTTGACAATTTCCGGGTCTTCCTTGAGCGCCTGCCAGATGTCGATCAGGGGCTTGAAGCTGTCGGCGGCTTCGGCTTTGTTGGGGGACAAGACACCCAGGACAGCGCCGGATCCAAGGAATGGCTCATGATACGTCCCGAACCACTTGGGGAAAAACGAAATGATTTCGTGGGCGAATCGCTGCTTGTTCCCGATCCACTTGAGGAGCTGCGTCTTGTAAGGTTGAACGCCGAGAGTTGTGTTCGTGTCCGCCGGAAGGATTTGCCCTTTAATATCAAGTGTTAGCTGCATCACGCCTCCGAATCTGATCAAAAAATACTTGGATTTGGGATATTCCACAAGCAGATATAGACGATGCATGTGACAAAACTCGGCACCGAAGAACATAAGATACTATTGAAGTTATTGAAAAAAATCCGCGTGGAAGCGGGTTTGAGGCAGATCGATCTGGCTGGGAAGCTGCGAGTCCCCCAATCAATGATCAGTAAGTATGAGGTGGGTGAGCGCCGTATCGATCTCCTGGAGCTTCGCGACATATGTGCTGCCCTTGGGATATCTTTGGCCGAGTTCGTGGAACAACTCGAAACCCTATTGGACTACGAATCCCATGAAGCCGATCCCAAGATTTCTGAATAAACCCAAGTCTTTTTGGGCTTCTGTCCGTTCGTTGAGTCAGCAAGTCGGCTACAGCAAGGGAGATATGATCATAATCCCGACAGTTGCGCAGATGGCCGCAGCTTTTGAGAAGCTTGGGTTGGATTCGGAGCGTATCTTTA
>CAJQNQ010000153.1 GCA_905479725.1 uncultured Paracoccaceae bacterium
GTGGCGACGCGCAGCGGCAGGATGGTGGCCGCATGGCCTTCGCCCGCATGGCTGATCAGCGCGACTATGGAGTTGGATTCGATGCGCGGCGTCACGGATAGCCCGGCCTGCGCCAGATGCCGGTCGATGATCCGGCGGTTCTGCATGTCGGGCGTCAGCAGCGACAGCTCGAACCGGTCCAGTTGCGCCCAGCCCATGGTTGCCGGCAGATCGGGGGCGGGCTGGGTGACCAGGGCGTAGGTCTCGTCATACAGCGGCAGAACCTCGAACCCCGGTGGGTGTTCGTGCGACAGGTCGGCGGCGGCATAGCTCAGCCCCGCGTCGAGTTCGAAATCGCCGAGGCGTTCCAGGATCTCGCGGCTGGTCAGCGACAACACCCGCAGGCGCGCGCCGGGGTTTTCGGTCAGAAACGGCCGTGTCAGATCATGGACCGAGGCCAGCGCCGTGGGGATCACCCCCAGCCTGAGCGTGCCCGTGACCCCGTCGCGCGCGGTCAGCACGTCCGAGCGCATGGCCCGGGCTTCGGCGACGATCGCCTTCGCGCGGGTCAGAACGCGCTCGCCTTCCGGGGTCAGGCCAATGAACCGGGCACCGCGCAGCACCAGTTGCGTGCCCAGCGACTCCTCCAGCGCCTTGATCGCCGAGGACAGCGTGGGCTGCGTGACATGACAGGCCTCGGCCGCGCGGCCGAAATGGCGTTCGCGCGACAGGGCGATCAGCATTTCCAGTTTGTCGATCATGCGGGCGGCCCTGTTGATATGGGGTCAGAACGTATCGAAATACTCAGACTGTTCCCACTCCGAGATGGTGGTCAGATAGCGATCCCATTCGGCGGTTTTCAGCTGTGTCAGGTAATCGACGAACGCATCACCCAGCGCGCCGCGCATCAGCGCCGATCGGCTGAACGCGTCGATCGCCGCGCCCAGATTGGTCGGCAGGCGGCGCGCGTCGGTGTCATACGGCGCGGTCATCGGCGCCGGCGGGGACAGCGTGTTGGTGACACCGTCCAGCCCGCAGACCAGTTGCGACGCCAGGGCATAATAGGGGTTGGCGGTGCTGTCGGCGACGCGGTTCTCCACGCGGCTGGCCGGGTCGGCGGGGTCCATGATGGCGCGGATCATGGTGCCCCGGTTGTCCAGCCCCCAGCCGATGGCGTTGGGCGCAAGCTGGTAGGGGGCGTAGCGTTTGTAGCCGTTCACCGTGGGCGTGGTCAGCAGGCAGGCTGCTTCGGCATGAGCCAGCAGGCCCGCCACCCAATGCGCGGCGAAAGCGGGCATTTTGCCTGCCGCATCCGGCTGGAACAGGGATTTGCCGCTGGCCGCGTCGGACATCGATTGGTGGATGTGCCAGCCATTCGCCATGGCGTTGGCGATCCGGGGCTTGGCCATGAACGAGGCATGAAGCCCCTGACGCTGGCAAACCGCCTTGACCATGGTGCGAAAGGTCACGGCCATGCGGGCAATCGTCAGCGGATCTGCGGGGGCAAAGGTGAATTCGAACTGGCCGGGGCCGAATTCGATTTCCACGCTGCGCACCGGCAGGCCCATGCCCTGCGCCGTGCGCCGCAACAGGTCCAGCAGATCCTCATGCGCCGCGTAGCGCGTTTCGGTCAGGTATTGGTAGCCGGGGTTCAGGGGCACATCGCCGTCGGCGCCGCGCGTGAACACCGAAAACTCCACCTCCAGCCCCATCAGCGGGTCAAGCCCGCGCCGGGTCAGGGCGTCATTCGCGGTTTGCAGGACCTGCAACGGCGCAAAGGGGATGGGTGCGCCGTCGATCGTCATCACAGCGCAATGGATCAACGCGGAGTGCGGCGCCCAGGGCAGCGGCGTGAGGCTGTCGGGCAATGGCACCAGAAGCACGTCACTGGCCCCCTGCATCAGCCCGCCAGAGGGCGACCAGACCGGAAACACGGTGCGGTGCGCGGTATCCTTCAGCAGCAGGGTCGAGGGCACACGCACCCCGTTGGCAAACGCCGATGGCAGGGCCTCGGCTGTCAGGGTCTTGCCGCGCAGGATCCCGTGCTGATCGGTGAAAACGAACCGCAAGGTTTCCAGCCCGTCGTGCTCGCATTGCTCCAGCAGCGCACTGACATCTCGCGCGCGCTGGTCATCCAGCACCCCCATGCGGGCCAGGGCCCCCGATCTGATACGCTCCAGCACCGACATGCGCCCCCTAGACCGTGGCATCCCAGGGGCAGGCCGCGCGGCGTGCCCGATCAGCCTGCGTGCTGGCCGCGCGCCAGTCGGCGGTTGCGGTGACCGCGTCATTCGACAGCGGCCCCTTGATCTGCGCCGCCTGCGCGCCCTGCATGGGCAAGGCCCCGTCGTCGCCCTCGGCCAGGGCCTTGATCGCCGCGCGCAACATCCGGCGGTAGCGGATGATCGCCACATCGGTCTTGCCCAGATGTTCCTGCGTTCGGTCCTGAATGCGGCCCATGCTTTCCACCGCCCACTGGTCATGCACGTTGATATCCAGCCCCATGCCCGTATAGGTCTGGCTGGCCTGTTCCTCAGGGCTGTAGCCGTAGCCGTTCGACTTGTTCTTCAGTGGCGCGTAATCGGGCAGGCGGTGTTCCTTCAGCCGCTGCGCGCGCATCACCGCCTTGTCTACAGGTTTGTCAAAACTCGTGAACATGGAAAACCAGTAGCAGGTCTCGTCATCCACCGGCACATGCCACTGGGTGATGGTCATTTCCCGGCTCATGGGGATGCAGATCGCCTGCGGAAAGATCTGGTTGGTGACGCGCACATGGGTCATGCCGTTCTCCATGTGGCGCAAGGCCGTCAGCTTCAGACCGAAATCGGTCTCCTCGACGCTGATTTCCGGCCGTGGATAATCGCGCAGCACCTTGGTCATGGGGATGTCGGTGTCGGCGGCCTTGTCGCGGAACTGCTTGCCGTAGCCGTCGGCGGGATCCTCGTCTTGCAGGAAGCGGTGCAGGAACGAGGCATGGGCGGGATCAATGCCCACTTCCATCGCTTGCAGCCAGTTGCAGTCCCACAGGCCCTTGAAGGCAAACACATGGCTGTCGGGCGCGCGAAAACAGTCGAAATCTGGAAAGGGCGGCGGGTCGCCCGGGCCCAGATAGGCAAAGATGATGCCGTTCTTCTCGATCACCGGATACGACACCGCCTTGATCTGCGCGGGCATCTGGCTGTCCGCCGGTTCGCCAGGCATTTCCACACACTGCCCGGTGCGGTCAAAGTGCCAGCCGTGGAACGGGCATCGCAAACCGTTGTCCTCCAGCCGCCCGTAACACAGATCGGCGCCCCGGTGCGGGCAGTGACGGCCGATCAGGCCCAGCTTGCCCTGCTCATCGCGAAACAGCACCAGATCCTCGCCCAAAAGCCGCACGGGGGCCACCGGGCGCGGGCCCGCCAGTTCATCCAGCAGCGCGGCGGGTTGCCAGTAGCGGCGCAGCACATGGCCGGCCGGCGTGCCCTTGCCGATGCGGGTGATCTGATCGTTGAGTTCCTGGCTGATCATGTCTTTCCCCTGTCACGGTCGGTTCCGCCATACTAGAACACCGCTAGCCCCCCCGCGCCAAGTGCGCAGTTTGGAAACGGTGCAGGAAAAGGGGCGGGGCAGGCCGATTGGCGGCGTGGTAGGCCCGGAGGGATTCGAACCCCCAACCAAGGCGTTATGAGCGCCCTGCTCTAACCGTTGAGCTACAGGCCCGGCCGGGGATCTGAGTAGCAGGTTCGGCCGAGTGGTCAAGCGCTCGATGCGCGACACTCATACCAGTTGCACGATGGCCAGGCGCGCCGGCTCATCGCCGATCACCTCCGAGGCATGGCCCGCGCCCGAGGTATCGGCCATGTGCCACATCCCGCCCGGTTCGACGATCCGCGCATCGCCGGTGCTGGACCTGACACGCATCCGGCCTGAAAGGCACAGCGCGATCTGCTCGCGCGGCGAGCGATGCGCGTCGTCGCGCCAGCCCGGCGGCAAGGTCAGGAACAAGAGCGCCTTGGCCGGAATCGCCGGCGAAACCCCCATCGGCGGCGCGGGGGGCGCGAAATCGGCCTGGGCAAAGATCAGGTTGCGCGTTTCAAACGACGACTGACCGTCATCCCTTGTGCCGAGAAAAAGGTAATCCATGGGCGTCTCCGAACGATGGGCGGCAAGCGCCGCCAGCCTAGGGCATCGCGCGGTGTCTGTCATCGCGCAAGGCATCATTGCGGACGTCGCCGCTTTCCTTTGCCGTGCCTTTGCGCTAAGCGCGGGGCGACGTATCCCGGGGGCAGTGCCATGACCAATTCAAAGGGACTTACCTACGCGCAGGCGGGGGTTGATATCGACGCAGGCAACGCGCTGGTTGAACGGATCAAGCCGGCCGCGAAGCGCACAGTGCGACCGGGGACGATGTCCGGGCTTGGCGGCTTTGGCGCGCTGTTCGACCTGAAGGGCGCGGGCTACAGCGATCCGATCCTGGTCGCCGCCACCGACGGGGTGGGCACCAAGCTGCGCATCGCCATCGACACCGGTGTTGTGGATACCATCGGCATCGACCTGGTGGCGATGTGCGTCAATGACCTGGTGTGCCAGGGGGCCGAACCGCTGTTCTTTCTGGACTACTTCGCCACCGGGAAACTGGATGTCGATCAGGCCGCGCGTATTGTCGAGGGCATCGCCGACGGCTGCGCCCGGTCCGGCTGCGCGCTGATCGGTGGCGAAACGGCGGAAATGCCGGGCATGTATCACGCGGGCGATTTCGATCTGGCGGGCTTTGCGGTCGGCGCGATGGAGCGTGGCAGCGATCTGCCCGCCGGTGTTGTCGCGGGCGACGTGCTGTTGGGGCTGGGGTCCAACGGGGTGCATTCCAACGGCTATTCGCTGGTGCGCAAGGTTGTCGAAAAGGCCGGGCTGGACTGGTCTGACCCCGCACCCTTCGGCGCCGGCACGGTGGGACAGGAACTGCTGGCCCCGACGCGGCTTTATGTGAAACCCGCGCTGGCGGCAGTGCGCGCCGGCGGTGTGCGCGCGCTGGCCCATATCACCGGCGGCGGCCTGACGGAAAACCTGCCGCGCGTTCTGCCCGAAGGCATGGGCGCGCAGATCGACCTGACCGCCTGGGCGCTGCCGCCGGTGTTTGACTGGCTGGCGCGGACCGCCGAATTGCCGCAGGCCGAACTGCTGAAAACCTTCAACTGCGGCATCGGCATGATCGTGGTCGTGGCCGCCGATCAGGCCGAAAGCATCGCCACCCTGCTGGCCGAACAGGGCGAGGCCGTGTTCGCGCTGGGCGTCGTCACCGACGCGCCCGGCATGGTCTATTCCGGCGCGCTTCTGTGACGGACGGGCCCAAACGCGTCGCCATCCTGATTTCCGGGGGCGGCTCGAACATGGTGTCGCTGGTGCAATCCATGTCCGGCGACCATCCGGCGCGCGCGGTTCTGGTGCTGGCCAATGACCCGCGGGCCGGTGGCCTTGCACGCGCGCAGGCATTGGGCATCCCCGCCGCGGCCGTCGATCACCGTCCGTTCAGGGGCGACCGCGTTGCCTTCGAGGCCGCGTTGCTAAAGCCCCTGCTGGCCGCTCGCCCCG
Source organism: uncultured Paracoccaceae bacterium (assembly GCA_905479725.1). Lineage (GTDB taxonomy): Bacteria > Pseudomonadota > Alphaproteobacteria > Rhodobacterales > Rhodobacteraceae > Pararhodobacter. Next base: position 5,551 of record CAJQNQ010000153.1, read on the forward strand.
ATGTGATCTGCCTGGCGGGTTTCATGCGCATTCTGACGGGCGGTTTCATCGACCGGTTCAAGGGGCGGATGCTGAACATCCATCCGTCCCTGCTGCCCAGATATCCCGGCCTGAACACGCATCAACGCGCGCTGGACGCGGGGGATACGCGGGCAGGCTGTTCGGTTCACGAGGTGATCGC
>CAJQNQ010000154.1 GCA_905479725.1 uncultured Paracoccaceae bacterium
AAGCAACTGGAGCCCACCGACCTGCTGGATCCGCGCAGCGCGATTTCCGGCTCGACCGATCTGGAGGTGCGCGAAACCAGGCATCTGTTCCTGCGCCAGTCCGCGATGCGCGACAGGCTGGATGCCTGGATCGACCAGAAAACCGATTGGCCGATCCTGACCACCTCGATCGCCAGGAAGTGGCTGCATGACGGTGACGGGTTGCAAGATCGCGGTATCACCCGGGACCTGGACTGGGGCATCCCGGTCAAGGATGGCGACAAGGACTGGCCGGGGATGGAGGGCAAGGTCTTCTATGTCTGGTTCGATGCCCCCATCGAATACATCGCCGCCACCGCCGAATGGGCCGACAAGGCCGGGCTGGATGACGCCGCCTGGCGCCGCTGGTGGCGCGAGGACGAAGGCGCGGGCGACGTGCGTTACGTGCAGTTCATGGGCAAGGACAACGTGCCCTTCCACACCTTGTCCTTCCCGGCCACATTGATGGGGTCGGGTGAACCGTGGAAGCTGGTCGATTACATCAAGTCGTTCAACTACCTGAATTATGATGGCGGCCAGTTCAGCACCAGCCAGGGGCGCGGCGTGTTCATGGATCAGGCGCTGTCGATCCTGCCCAGCGATTACTGGCGCTGGTGGCTGTTGTCGCACGCGCCCGAAAACTCGGACAGCGAATTCACCTGGGAGAATTTCCAGGCCTCGGTGAACAAGGATCTGGCGGATGTGCTGGGCAATCTGGTGTCGCGCGTCACCAAGTTCTGCCGCTCGAAATTCTCCGAAACCGTGCCCGAGGGCGGCGAAACCGGCCCGCGCGAGGCGCGGCTGATCGCCGACCTGACCACCCGCATTCGCGCCTACGAGGGGTTGATGGAGGCGATGGAGGTGCGCAAATCCGCCGCCGAACTGCGCGCGATCTGGGCCTTGGGCAACGAATACCTGCAAGAGGCCGCGCCGTGGTCCTGCTTCAAGACCGACCCGGACAAGGCCGCCGCGCAGATCCGTCTGGCGCTGAACCTGATCCGGCTTTACGCGGTGCTGTCAAAGCCCTTCGTGCCCGACGCGGCGGCGGCGATGATGGCGGCAATGGGCAGCGACGACTGGGGCTGGCCCGAGGACATGGCCGCCGCCCTGGCCACCCTGCCCGCCGGCCACGCCTTCACCACGCCCGCTGTTCTGTTCGCCAAGATTTCGGATGAACAGCGCGAAGGCTGGGAAGCGCAGTTTTCGGGCGTGCGCGCCTGATCTTTGCGATCAGTCAACGCACGGGCGGGCGTCAGATGCGCCGTTTTGCGTCCTTCCAGTAGGGTTCCCGCAACCGGGGCTTGAACACCTTGCCGCTGTCCTCGCGCGGCAGGGCGTCGTGGAAATCGACGATCCGGGGGTGTTTGAACCGCGCCAGCTTGCCATCCAGATATGCCAGCACCTGCGCCGCGTCCGGGGTCCAGCCCGCCGCGGGCTGGATCGCCGCGACCACCTGTTCGCCAAATTCCGGGTCCGGCGCGCCAAAGACGGCGACATCGTAGACGAAGGGCGCGCGCATCAGCACACCTTCGATCTCGGCGGGAAAAATATTCGCGCCGCCGGAAATGATCATGTCCTTCTTGCGGTCGGTGATGAACAGATAGCCATCCTCATCCAGCCAACCCAGATCGCCCACCGAATAATGCCCGTGCTTCTCGGCCTCGGCCCGGGCCGCGGGATCGTTGGAATAGTCAAAGCCACCGAACGCATCCATCCGCACATGGATTTCACCAACCGCGCCGGCTGGCAACTTTCGCCCGTCGGCATCCAGGATCAGCACCGAGGCGCCCATCTGCATTCGCCCCGCCGTTCCGGGCCGGGCCATCGCCTCGTCGGACGACACCATCGTCATGAAGCCGATTTCGGTAGCGCCGTAGCTTTCCCAGAACACCGGGCCCCACCAGTCGATCATCGCCCGCTTCAGGTCATGCGACCAGGGCGAGCCGGTGGAAACGCAAAACCGCACCGATGACAGGTCGTAGCGGGTGCGGGTAGGTTCGGGCAGTTTCAGCATCCGGCTCATCATCGTCGGAACCAGATAGATATGGGTGATCCGCTGCGCCTCGATCAGCGCCAGAAAGCCCTCTGGCTCGAACCGGGGGGCGACAAGGGTCGAAACGCCGGGCGAAACCATGGCCGCGCTGGTCAGCGTCGACGGCGCCGAATGATAGATCGGCGCGGCGGTCAGGAACCGGGCGCCCGGCTCCAGTTGCATCATTTCCGTGGCAACGCGCTGCAAGACTTCCTCGAAATCCTTGCGCGGGCCCGGCTGAAGGCGGCGCACCCCCTTGGGGCGACCGGTGGACCCCGATGTGTAGCGCAGAAAGGGGCGCATCGGGGCGCGCTGTTCGATCGGAGGCCGGGCGTCAACAAGCACGCTCCATTCCGGGAACTCAGCACCCGCTTCGGCGGCGACGGCAGCGATACCGTATGCCTTGCGCATTTCCATGCCCGGACGCACGGCAATGACCTTTCGCCCGTCAAGCGCCGGGCGCAGCGCGTCGATCAGATCGCGGTGGACAATCAAGAAACGGGCTCCGCTGTCATCGCAGATTGCCGCCACTTCCTCGGCGGCGGCGTGCCAGTTGATCGCGACGATCACCGCGCCGGCCAGGGCCGCGGCGCGCATCACCTCCAGATGCGCCAGATCATTGCGCAGGATCACGGCGACGGGAACATCCTCGCCCGCGCCGATGGCCCTCAACGCGGCAGCGCCCTGGCGCGCGCGGGTCTCGAACGCGTCGCGCGAGAGACGGGCGTCAAAGTCGGAAATGACGGCATCGGTCGTGTCCATGCGAGGGTTCACCGGGCTCTCCTGTCTTGTGCCATTCTGATCGTCAGACGATGTTATCAGCCCGCCGCCATCCCGTCGCCGGGTTCGCTGCGTCACACCGCCGGCAATTTGCCAGGCAAGGGGCTTTGGCCGCCTGACATGGCTTGGAACTGATTGGCCGAAGAAACGCATCGGCCGAGAAAATGGGGCCAGCATACCGCCCTGGTCACCTGCCGCACAGCCCCAAAGACCGGTGTGCCGCTGATCTCGGGCTTGAATGGGCGTAGCGCCTTGGCGTTCCGGCGGAGATCATCGCCCCTTGCGCCCGGCGCGAATGGCGATACGCTGGCCCGATGTTCACCATCGAGCACCAGTTCGACGCCACCGTCGTTACCCTTGTCGATGAAGGGGATGCCCCCCTTCACGAAGACATCATCATTGAAAACCATGACGCGGGTGTGACGATTTCACAGGTGGACCCCGACACAGACGAGCCGCAATTCGTGCATTTCTCGCCCCGGCAGTTGCAGGAATTGCGCGCGGCGTTGAACCTGCCTGAAGGGATCTACCGGCTACGGGAAAAGAAACCGGACGGCGATCAGTCCATCTGAAACTGCTTGTCGCGCGATGCGGCGCCGCGCGTCAGCGTCAGGCGCGTAGGCGCGATGCCCAGCGCCTTGGCCAGCAGCCTGCGAACCGCGTCATTGGCCTTGCCCCTGTCAGGCGGGGCGGTGACCCAGACGCGGACCGGATCCCCCGGCTCGATCGCGTTGCGCCGGGCCTTGGGCGTGGCGCGCACCGCCAGCAGCGCGCCAGGCACGGCCAGCGCCGACAGGTCCGGCAGGCTCACACGGCCAGCGCGCGCGCCATCATCGCGCGGTCCACGTTGCCACCCGAAGCGACGGCGATCACCGGTCCCTCGCCGGGCCGGAACAACGCCGCCGCCAGCGCCACGGCGCCGCCCGGCTCGACAACAATGCGCAACCGGTCGAAGGCCAGCGCCATGGCGCGCAGCGCCTCGGCCTCGGACACCACTTGCCCCGGACCGGCCAGCCGTTGCAAAACCGGCCAGGTCAGATTGCCGGCCTGCGGCGTGATGATCGCATCGCAGATCGAGCCCGACAGGCGGTTGTTGCGCTGGATCGCCCCAACCATCAGCGAGCGCGCGACATCGTCGAACCCCTCTGGCTCGGCGGGGTGCATTTGCATTCCCGGCGCGCGCGCCTCCAGGGCCAGCGCGATGCCCGAACTCAGCCCGCCTCCGCCGCAGGGCACGAAGACCTGCGCGTCCGTGATCCCGGCTTTGGCGGCCTGCTGGGCAATTTCCAAACCCGTGGTGCCCTGCCCGGCGATCACCTCGGCCATGTCGAAGGGCTTTATCAGCGTCAGACCGCGTTCCGCCGACAGCCGCGCGCCGATCTCGTCGCGGTCCTCGCCCTCGCGGTCATACAAGATCACCTCGGCGCCCAGCGCGCGGGTGTTGTCGATCTTGATGACCGGCGCGTCGGACGGCATGATGATGACCGACGCGATCCCCTTCATCCGCGCCGACAGGGCCACGCCCTGCGCGTGATTGCCCGATGAAAAGGCGATCACCCCGTTTGGCGCCAGCGCGCTGATCGCGTTGAACGCCCCGCGAAACTTGAACGATCCGGTATGCTGCAAGCATTCGGCCTTGACGAACACGGGCCGCCCGGCGATCTCGTCCAGAAACGGCGAGGACAGCAGCGGGGTGCGCCGCGCGTGGCCCGCCAGCCGTTCGGCGGCGGCCTCGATCATGGCGATGGATGTCATATCAGCAGCCCCAGAAAGCGGTGGATCGCGCGCAGCGCCTCGGGCTCGTCCAGAAACGGGACATGCCCGCGATCGGGCACCTCCTCGTAGATCATGTCCGGCGCGCGTTCGGCCATTTCATCGGCGGTGGCCTGCGTCAGAAGGTTCGAGTTCGCCCCCCGCATCAGCGCCAGCGGGCGGCCCTTGCAGGCCTCGAACATCGGCCACAGATCCACTTCGGGCGCATTCATCACCTCAAGAAACGCGGTGCGCAGCGCGGGGTCATAGTTGATATCCAGCCCCTGATCGGTCTGGATGAAATGGGTCTTCGCCTCTTGCATCCAACGGCTTGGCGGGGCGTCGAAGCCGACCATGACATGCTCCAGCGCCACGGCGGCGGCGGCATGGGTGCGCGCTTCGGGGCGCTGGCCGATATAGTCGGCGATCCGCTCCAGCCCCAGCAGATCGATCACCGGGCCGACATCGTTCAATATCAGACCGCGCACCCGCTCAGGCGCGACGGCGCACAGATACATGCCGATCAGCCCCCCGCGCGAGGTGCCCAGAATGGCCGCGCTTTCCAGCCCCAGATGGTCCAGAAGCGTCAGCGCATCCGCCCCTTCCTGCAAGATGGTATAGCTTTGCGCGCCCGTCCAATCCGACTTGCCGCGCCCCCGGTAATCCATGCGGATCAGGCGCAGGGGCGGCAGGTGCGGCGCGAGATAGTTGAAGTCGTTTCCGTTGCGCGTCAGGCCAGACAGGCACAGCAACGGAATGCCGTTCCCCTCGTCGGAGTAGTAAATCCGGGCGCCGTCATTGGCGGAAAAATAGGGCATAGTTTCGCCTTTGCAGGGTTTTGCGGCACTAGACCATGCAGGGCGCAGACGGGCAATGCCAACTAAAGCAGATTGCGCGCGTTCAGATCACGTTCCAGCCGTTCTGGATCGGTGAACAACACCGCATCCATCCCGACCGCCCGCGCCCCGGCCACATTGGCCGCACTGTCATCGATGAACAGGCAATCGGCGGCAGACAACGCGTTGCGGGTCAGCAGCAAGGTGTAGATGTCGGCATTGGGTTTGTGCCTGTGCTCATGGCCCGAGACCACGATATCTTCGAAGCGTGTGCTCAGGGCGGGATACAGGGCCAAGGCAGCGGGCCAGGTTTCGCGCGCAAAATTGGTCAGCGCGAACAGCCGGTGCCCGTTCGCGGCAAGGCGATTGGCCAGGTCCCAACTGCCGGAGATCGGCTCGCGGATGGTGTCGGCGAAGCGGGCCGGGTAATTGGCCAGCGGCGCGGACTTGCCGGGATGCACGGCCTCCAGGGCCCTGAGGCCATCCGCAAAGGAACGCCCGCCGTCCTGGATCAGGTTCCAATCGAAAAAGCCCACCGAATGCAGATACGCCAGCCCCTGCGCCGGGTCCGGAAAGACAGGCGCGACGGCGCGTTCGGGGGCCCAGCGGATCAGCACATTTCCGATATCGAAGATGATATTCATCCGCCGCGCACCCGATTCGCTTTTACTTTTGCGATATCGCGCCAATGTTTGACATCAGAAGGTCGAGTTGATCGCGCCGCCGTCCAACAGCACGTTCTGTCCCACCATGAATCCCGCATGCTGGCTGCACAGGAACGCGCAGGTCGCGCCAAACTCACCCGCCGTGCCATAGCGACCGACCGGGATGGTCGCGGCGCGGCGCGCGCGGGCCTCATTCAGCGTGATGCCTTCTTTCTTCACCACGGCGCCGTCCAGCGCATTCGCGCGGTCGGTGGCGTGGATACCGGGCAACAGGTTGTTGATCGTCACACCGGTGCCGGCGACCTGGCGCGCGGTTCCGGCGACAAAGCCGGTCAACCCTGTGCGCGCCGAATTCGACAGGCCCAGAACGCCGATCGGCGCCTTGACCGCCTGCGAGGTGATGTTGACCACGCGCCCCCAGCCGCGCTGCATCATCCCGGGAAGGGCGGCCTGCATCAGCGCGATAGGCGTCAGCATGTTGCCGTCCAGTGCCTTGATGAAATCGTCGCGCGTCCAGTCCTGCCACAGGCCCGGGGGCGGGCCGCCGGCGTTGGTGACCAGAATGTCGATCTGACCGGCGGCTTCCAGCACCCGCGCGCGCCCGGCCTCGGTGGTGATGTCGGCGGCGACAGCGATGACCTCGACCCCATGCGCCGCGCGGATTTCGGCGGCGGCTGCCTCCAGCGCCTCGGCGCCGCGTGCATTCATGATCAGTGTGCAGCCCGCATCGGCCAAGGCCTCGGCGCAGCCGCGTCCAAGCCCCTTGCTGGACGCGCAAACCAGCGCCCGCTTGCCCGAAATACCCAGATCCATCGGAATCCTCCCTTGTTGATCGCCATGAGGTAGCATCCGACCATGGCCGGGGCAACGGTGGGCGCGTGATTGACGCCCGCCCATATGCAGACCTAAGATACCGGGCCGGTCCCCGCCCGATCGGCCTTGTTCACCGACCTGTCATGTCCGCGCTTTCGGCACCCGCCAGCCCCGCCCCGCCTGCCGTTCACGCGGTCAGCGTCTTTGCCGCCGACCAGCTCAGGGTGCTGTCCGGCGCCAATGCGGGCGATGCCCTGCCCGCGCCCGCGCATAGCGAATGCGGCGACTATTACCAACTGGCCCGCGGCGCCCAACCCGCCACCTTGATGCTGGCGCTGAAGGACCAGCCGGCAACGGCACCTGACGCGGCGGGCGAGGTCGGGCCGGGATCCGCCATTGGTCGGCAGGGAGACGCCGTGAGCCTGCTGGGCCGGTTGTCGCTGATGGCGCCGGACGGGGATCTGGTCGAGGTATTGGTGCTGCAAACCCCGGCCGCGCCGCGCCTGGCCCTGCCGCTGTCGCCGCTGCTGGAGCGCCACACCTACACGCTGATCGCCGCCGACGCGACGCCCGGACAGATCCGGCTGGCCGATATCGTGGCCGGGGCGTTTGCGCGCGGCACCCGGATCGCGCTGGCCGATGGCACGCAGGCGCCTGTCGAAACCCTGCGCCCGGGCGACTGCGTGATCACCCGTGACCATGCCGTGCAGCCATTGCGCTGGGCGGGGCGGGTGACCCTGCGCGCCGAAGGTGGCTTTGCGCCGATCACCGTGCAGCCAGGGGTGATGGGCAATCCCGGCGCCCTGACCGTCAGCCCACACCACCGCCTGTTCCTGTATCGCCGCGAGGCCAAGGCACTGGCGGGCGCTGCCGAGTTGTTGGTGCAGGCGCGTCACCTGGTCGATGACGTGTCGATCTTGCGCCGCGAAGGCGGGTTTGTTGAATATTTCTCGCTGGTGTTCGACGCGCATGAGGTGATCTATGCCGAAGGGATCCCCTGCGAGAGCCTGATGGTCTGCCCCGCCGTTCTGACCCGCCTGCCCGAGGCCCTGTCATCCTCGTTGCGCGACGCGTTCCCGGGCCTGAGCCAGCGGCTGCACACCGGCGCCGACCTGCGCCCTGATCTGGTGTCCCGCCTGCGCGACCGCCCGCAACACCCCGCTGCCCGTTCCGTGTAAACAGGATCCCTCATGTCCACACCAACCGTCATCGCCGCTACCGATCTGTCCCCGCGCTCGGCCCATGTGGCGGGCAGGGCCGCGCGCATTGCCCGGCGGCTGGGTGCCCGGCTGATCGTGGCGCATGTTGCCGATGGCGGGGCACTGGCCGGGCTGGGACGTGGCGCCGGTCAGGTGTCGGACTCGCTTGACGCCCTGGCGGCTGAACACGGCGGCGAGGCCCATTTGCTGCAAGGTCCGCCCGATGCCGCACTGGCGGAACTGGCGACGGGCCAAACCGCGCGGCTTCTGGTTCTGGGCCTGCACAATGAACGCCGGGTGCTGGATCTGCTGCGCCTGACAACGATGGAGCGCATCACGCTGGCCGCGCCCTGCCCGGTGCTGATCGCGCATCAGCCACCGGCCGAGGATTACGAGCAGGTCCTGTGCGCCACCGATTTTTCCCGGGCCTCGGCCACGTCGATGGCCATCGCCGCCCAGATCGCGCCGCGTGCACGGTTCCACGCGGTCCATGCGCTGCAACTGCCGATTGGCGCGATCTTCAAGCTGGGCCAGAACGAGACCGACAAGGCGCTGACCGGGGCCGAGGCCCTGATGGATGACTTTCTGAATGCGCCGGGACTGCCCGCGCTGGCCGAACCGCCCGAGATCGTCCCGGGAGGCGTGCATCAGGTTCTGGCTTTTCGCTGCGCGGAACTGGCGGCAGATCTTGTCTGCATCGGCACCCATGCCGGGCAGGATGACCATGATCTGGGCAATTACGCGCGCGACCTGATGCGCGCGCCGCCGACCGATCTGTTGATCGCCAAGCCCGGCCAGGACGCGCCGGGCTGAGGGCACCTGTCAGCGCATCACGAACGGGTTGCCCATCGGCGCGCCCGAGGTGTTGATCCAGGTGGTTTTGGTGCGGGTATAGTCGTGAACGGCGTCCATCCCGGCCTCGCGCCCGTAGCCGGATTGGTTGAACCCGCCGAACGGCGCGATGGGCGACACGGCGCGGTAAGTGTTGACCCAGCAGATGCCCGCGCGAATGTGCTCGGACACTCGGTGCGCGCGGCCCACGTCCCGGGTGAACACGCCGGACCCCAGCCCGTAGGGCGTGCTGTTGGCCAGGGCGATGGCTTCTTCTTCCGTATCGAACGCCAGCAAGGACATGATCGGGCCGAACATCTCAACTTTCAGCGTCTCGATATCCGGCCCCGGGCATTCGACCAAAGTGGGCACCATGTAGTTGCCGGGGCGGTCCAGCGGCGTGCCACCGAAATGGATCGTTGCGCCTTGCGCGCGGGCCTTGTCCAGCGTGTCGCGGATGGTGTTGACCTGCGCGGCCGTGCACAGGGGGCCGACATGGGTGGCGGCATCAAGCGGATCGCCAATGATGATCTTCGCAGCCTTGTCCTGAATGCGGGCGATCAGGTCGGCCAGAATGGGGCGGTGGATCAACCCGCGAGATCCCGCCACGCAGCTTTGCCCGGACGCCCCGAAATTGCCCGCGATCAGCCCGTTCGCCGCCCCGTCCAGATCGGCGTCATCGAACACCAGAATGGGGGATTTTCCGCCCAGTTCCAGCGATGTGACCGCGAAATTCTCGGCCGAGTTGCGCACCACATGGCGCGCGGTTTCAGGGCCCCCGGTGAAGGCGATGCGGTCCACATCCGGGTGGCGGGTCAGCGGGATGGCGCAATTTGGCGCATCACCCGTGATGACCGAAACGACACCGGGCGGAAAGCCCGCCCGTTCGATCAGACGGGCAAATTCCAGCAACGGCGC
>CAJQNQ010000155.1 GCA_905479725.1 uncultured Paracoccaceae bacterium
CACGTGATCCTGGCCGCCAACAAGGCCGAGGGCCGGGCAGGCGAGGGTGGTCTGATCGAAGCCTACAGCTTGGGCCTTGGTGACCCGATCGGTCTGTCTGCCGAGCATGGCGAGGGGCTGAGCGAGCTTCTGATGGCGCTCCAACCGATCGCCGCTGAAGCCGAGGCCAAAGCCGAGAAGGTCGCCGAAGCCGCGCCGTCGATCGACGTGGATATTTCCGACGACGACGAAGGCGACGACACGATCCGTATGCCGACTGTGGACCGCCCGCTGCAAATCGCAGTGGTCGGGCGTCCGAACGCAGGCAAATCCACCCTGATCAACCAGATCATCGGCGAGGACCGCCTTTTGACCGGCCCGGAAGCCGGAATCACGCGCGACAGCATTTCGCTACCCTTCGCGTGGAACGCCACGCCGATGCGGCTCTTTGACACTGCCGGAATGCGGCGCAAGGCGCGGGTGACCGAGAAGCTGGAAAAGCTGTCGGTGGCCGACGGGCTGCGCGCGGTAAAATTCGCCGAGGTCGTCGTCGTGCTGCTCGACGCCGCCATCCCGTTCGAGACCCAGGACTTGCGCATCGCCGACCTGGCCGAACGCGAAGGCCGCGCCGTCGTCATCGCGGTCAACAAATGGGATATCGAGGACGAGCGCCAGGACAAGCTGAAATCCCTGCTCGCCGCCTTTGAGCGCCACCTGCCCCAGTTGCGCGGCGCCCCGCTGGTCACCGTCTCGGCCAAGACCGGGCGCGGCATGGACCGCCTGCACGAGGCCATCCTGCGCGCCCACGCAATCTGGAATCGCCGCGTCGCCACCTCGCGGCTGAACAGCTGGCTCTCGGCCATGATCGAGGCCCATCCCCCCCCCGCCCCCGGCGGCCGCCGCATCAAGCTGCGCTACATCACCCAGGCCAAGACCCGCCCGCCCGGCTTCGTGGTGAAATGCTCGAACCCCGACGACCTGCCCAAAAGCTACGAACGCTACCTGATCAACGGGTTGCGCGACAGTTTCGAGATGCCCGGAACGCCCATCCGCCTGTATCTTCGCAGCGATTCCGACCAGAATCCCTACAAGAACCGCAAGAAAGCGCAGCGGTCGAAACTCTCCAAGCACCTGAAGGTCAATCGCGGCGAATAGCCCCCCATCGCGCCAGCGCCCATCTTTGTGCGCCAAATATCCCGGGGGGGCCGCCGCAGGCGGCGGGGGCAGCGCCCCCGATCATGACATGTCTTGAAGCCCGCAGGGCTTCGCCGCCGGATCCGTCACCAGATTTTCGGACGGTTTTCACGCGGACTTCAGCGAATTTTCAGCGTCGCCAGTCCGATCAGCGCCAGAACCACCGAAATGATCCAGAACCGGATGACAATCTGCGGCTCGGCCCAGCCCTGTTTTTCGAAATGATGGTGGATCGGCGCCATCAGAAACACGCGCCGCCCGGTCAACTTGAAATAGGCGACCTGGATAATCACGCTCAGCGCCTCGACCACGAACAACCCGCCGACGATGCCCAGCACGATCTCGTGCTTGGTGACCACAGCGATCGCGCCCAGCGCGCCGCCCAAAGCCAGCGATCCGGTATCGCCCATGAACACCGCGGCGGGGGGGGCGTTATACCACAGGAAGCCCAGCCCGCCGCCCCCCAGCGCCGCGGTAAAGATCAAAAGCTCGCCGGTTCCGGGCACGTAGTTCACCTCCAGATACGAGGTGAAATCCACCCGGCCGACGGCATAGGCAATCACACCCAGCGTGCCGGCCGCGATCATCACGGGCATGATGGCCAACCCGTCCAGCCCGTCCGTCAGGTTCACCGCGTTCGCCGAACCGACGATGACGAAAGCCGCGAAGGGAATGAACAGCCAGCCCAGATCCAGCAGATATTCCTTGAACACGGGGAATGCCAGCCGCCCTTCCAGGCTCTCGGGATGCAGATACATCGCCGCCAGCGCCGCCAGCGTCGCGATCAGGAACCCCACCGCCAGCCGAAACCGGCCTGACAGCCCGTCGTGACTGAATTTCGAAACCTTGGCAAAGTCGTCGGCAAAGCCGATCGCGCCAAAACTCAGCGTGACCCCCAGCACCAGCCAGACATAGGCGTTGTCCAGCCGCGCCCACAGCAGGGTCGAGAAGGTCAGCGGCATCAGGATCAACAGCCCGCCCATGGTGGGTGTGCCCTTCTTGGTCAGCAAATGCGATTCAGGGCCGTCTTCGCGGATCGGCTGTCCCTTGCCCTGGCGGCGGCGCAGGAAATCGATCAGCGGTTTGCCAAAGACAAAGCCGAACACCAGCGCGGTGAAGAACGCCGCGCCGGCGCGCACGGTGATGTATCGAAACAGGTTGAACGCGCCAAAGTCCTGGGACAGTTCGGCCAGCCAATACATCATCGTTCACTCTCCAGCAGATCCATCAGACTTTTCGGGTTCGGGATGCCCCAGATGACGCAGCGCATCGACAATCCGCGAGACATAACTGCCTTTCGATCCCTTCACCAGCACAACGTCACCCGGACGCACCAGGCTGTGGGCGTCCGCCCCCAGATCGTCGGCCCCTGCCACATGCCGCCCGCGCCTGTGGGCCGGCAGCGCGCCGTGCAGCACGGCCATGCGCGGGCCGACGGTGTGCACGATGTCGATCCGCTCCATCGACGCCTGCGCTGCAACTTCCCTGTGCAGCGCGGCTTCGTCGGGGCCCAGTTCCAGCATGTCGCCCAGAATGGCGATGCGCCGTCCGCCCGGCAAGGGGTCGGTCTCGGCCAGCACATCCAGCGCCGCGGCCAGCGACGCCGGGTTGGCGTTGAACGCATCGTCGATCAACGTCAGCGACGCCTCGGTCGCCGGGTCCAGCAGAATCCGCTCGCGCCGGCCCCGGCCCGAAGGCGGGCGCCAGCGGCCAAGCGCCTGCGCCGCCAGCGCCAGGTCCAGCGAGAGCGCCCTGGCCACGGCCAGACAGCCAAGCGCGTTCATGCCAAAATGGGC
>CAJQNQ010000156.1 GCA_905479725.1 uncultured Paracoccaceae bacterium
CGCATCCCCCCGTCATCGGCGATCTTGCACAGGTCGATGAACTCGCGGTGCAGCACGCTATGCGGCTGATCCGGCGTGATGCGTTCCATATGCGCGAACAGGGAAAAATCCATCCGTCAGGTCCTTTCAGGCAGGCTGTGGATATCGCCGGATTGCGCGCCACCCAGATAAAGCGAAAAGCTGCGCGTTCGGGCTTCCAGCGCGTAGCGGGTCAGCATCCGCGCGGTGGTCGGCTGCGCGCAGGTCAGGCCGGGCAGATCGGAAAACGGGATGATCCGAAGTTCATCATGCCCCGGTCGGGCAGCGCCGGCGGCCAGAAAAAACACGCAGTGCCGCCCGCTGTCGCGGTCATCGAACACCGAGTAGGCCTGGCCGATTTCCGCCTGGATCCCGCGGGCGCGCAGCCCGTCCGCCAGGCTGCCGCGCAGGTTGCTCCAGTCCGACAGAATGATCTGCGGCACCCGGTAGCCGTGCGGTGTCTGTTCCAGCAACAAACCGCCATCCTGTTCGATCAGCGCCCCGCAAACCGTCGAGCCGCCGGTGTTCTCCAGCGCCGCGCGTTCCAGCCCCAGGCTGAAATACCGCCCGCCGACATAGCCCAGCCCGGGCGCCTCATTGTGTTCGAACGCCGCGACGCGGCCCAGCAAGATCGCATGATCGCCCGCGTCGACCACCTGGTGCGTGACGCAGGAAAATCGCGCCGTGACGCCGTCCAGAACCGGGATACCGTGCAGGTCGTCGTGGTGGGAAACCCGCGCGAACCGGTCGCCACGAAAGCTCGCGAAGATGTTCGAAACCGCTTCTTGCCCCTCGGCCAGGATGTTCACCGCGAAATGGCGGCACGCGGCGAAGGTGGCATGGCTGGACAGGAACTTGCCCGGACAGACCAGCAGCAACGGCGGATCCAGCGAGACCGATGAAAAGGAATTCGCGGTGAACCCGAGCGGAGCTCCGTCCGGGGCGCGGGTGGTGACCACGGCCACGCCCGTCATGAACCGGCCAAAGGCCGTGCGCAGTTCGCGCGGGTCCAGCGCGGTCACGCGAACACCCGCGCCGCCAGGCCTTCAAGAGCGGCGTTGACGGCCAGGGGGTGGGTCATCGGCATCATGTGTGCGGCGTCCTGGATGATCTGCGCGCAGCCATCGGGCGCAAGCGCGGCCATGGCGCGGGCCATGGCGGGGGTTGAGTTCGGTTCCTGCGCACCGGTCATGAACAGAGCCGGGCAGCGCAGGGCGGCGAGCGCGGCATCGGCGGGGGCATCGCCCTGCGCGAACACGCCGTAGGCCATCCTGTATCCCGCCGGCTTGACGCCGCGCAGCCACGCCTCGCAGGCGCTGCGTTCAGGCGACCGCGCGGCACCGAACCAGCGCGCCAGGGTCGCCGACGGATCCGCCACGCCAACACCATCCAGCGCGGCGGCGCGGGCGCGCACGGCGGCGGCGGCATCGGCCGGGCGGCGATAGACGGCATTCAGCGCCGCGACGCCGGCCGTCTTGTCCGGGTGGCGCACCGCCAACCCCAGCGCCAGCATCGCGCCCATCGAATGGCCAATGATCAGCGCGCGCCCCGGGATCCGCGCGGCGATCAGGTCCGTCAGCCGGTCCAGGTCAGGTTCTTCCGCAGGCAGCGTGCTGTCGCCATGCCCGGGCAGGTCGATCGCGATGACCCGGTGCGCGCCGCGCAGGGCGTCGATCTGCCGGTTCCAGGCTTCGGCGCGCAGTCCGACGCCGTGCAGCAGGACCACCAGCGGCCCGGTGCCCGCCGTGATCGCCGACAGCCCGCCCAGATCAGACCGAGGCCGGGTTGTCCACGTCATGGCCCAGGTCCTTCAGGTCCTGATAGCGGTCGCCAATGCGGTGATGCGGGCGCCCGCTGGTCGCGCCGCCCAGCACCACGACGATCTCGTCGTCGCGCGGAGCGTCGGGGATGGAAAACTGGACCGTCAGGTAATGGGACCGGCGGCCCGCGTCGTTCTTGTCCATCAGAGGCACCATGATCGGCGCGTTCGCCCCGCCCCGCGTGTTGGTGAAGGCCAGATAGGATCTCGCCCCCACGGCCTGGCGGTAATGATTGCCGAACCGAAGTGTGTGGATCAGGCCCGAGGCGTGTTCGATCTCGCCATTCAGGCCAACGACGGCCGCCTTGCCATAGGCTTCGATCTTGTCGCCGCCGCCGGCCAGCGCGACCATGCGCGCGCTCATCAATTCACCCAGAACCGGGCCCAGGGCGTGGATTTCGGGCTTCAGGTCTTCGACAAAGCGGCCCGCCCAGGGGTTGCGCAACACGGCGGCGACGGCGAACACCCGCCAGGGCTGCGCGGCGGGTTTGAACCCTTCGATCAGGGTCTCTTCGTCCCAGGTGACGATCTTGCGGATGTCTGGCTGCATTATTGTCCCCTTCGCCCCACCATAACCTGACGCCTGAAAAACCTGGCCCCGAAAGCGGCCTTACAATTCTGACTATGCGGTTCACCTTATCTTTGACAAACGATGCTTTTGGCGGCTTTGGTATTAGCATCGCTAATGGTGAAATACTGACATGACCAAAGCCCTGCCGCCCCTGACCTGGTTTCGCAGCTTCGAGGCCGCCGCCCGGCATCTGAGCTTCACCGCCGCCGCCGGCGAGATCGGCCTGACGCAATCGGCGGTCAGTCAGCAGATCAAGGCGCTGGAAACCCGGCTGGGGGTGGCGTTGTTCCGGCGCAAGGCGCGCGGGCTGTCGCTGACCGATGACGGGCGCAAACTGTTGCCAACGGTCGAAACGGCGCTGTCGCAACTGGCGGTCGCGACGGCTGAATTCATGCCGGCGCAGTCGCCCGGACACCTGACCATCGCGGCCTCGGTCAGCGTCGCGCAATGGCTGATCGCGCCCGCCCTGCCCGATTTCGTCGCCGCGCATCCCGGCCTGCGCCTGCGGTTCCTCAGCGCGATCTGGCCGGACGACTTCAACACCGCGCTGGCCGATGTGGAAATCCGCTTCGGCTCGGCCCGGCAGGTCGGGCGCGATGCGCAGGCGCTGGCACCCGATGGCCTGATCCCGGTAATGGCGCCAACGCTGCGCGGAACGGTTGAAACGCTGCCCCTGATCGGCACGGTCGGCACCTCGGACGGCTGGGCCGCCTGGTCCGGGGCGGCCGGTCTGGCGGGTCTGACCCCCGCGATCCACGCGGACAGCTACGGCATGGCGCTGCATCTGGCGGCGCATGGGGCCGGCGTGGCGCTGGTCAATGAATTGCTGGCCCGGCAGGCGATCAGGTCCGGCCGGGTCCGGCAAGCCCACCGCACCCGGATCGATGCGCATGAGGGGTATTTCCTGTCCGCCGACCCGGCCCGGCCCGCCGCGCTGGCCTTTCGGGACTGGGTTCTGGACCTGACCAGGCGCACGGTCTGACCAGAGCATCCTTTCTTGCGCCAGACTTTGGGTCGTGCCTGATCTGAACGCTTTCGCGCAGTTCCCGGCCGCAGCACTGATGGCTGTCATCAAACCGTCACTGGACGCATAGCGGGGTTTTGGTAAACCGGGGGCATGGTTCACCCAGTCCCACCCCTGCCGGATGCGTGCGCAGGCAGTCGCCGCCGCCTTGCCGGATCCCGGCAAGATGGCGCGAGCGTGACCAGCTCCTTGCATACCCGCCCAAAGCCTCCCTTTCAAAAGGTAACGCCATGCCCCGTATTGCCCTGAACGGCCTTGGCCGGATCGGAAAGCTTGTCCTGCGTGACCTGATCGACGCGGGCGCGGGTGGCGACATCGTCTTGCTCAATGACCCGGTCGGCGATGCCGAACAACACGCGCTGCTGATGGAATTCGATTCGGTTCATGGCCGCTGGCGCACCCCGGTCACGGCCGCCGAGGGCGCATTGGTGCTGAACGCAAACTCCATTCGGCTGACCCATGAACGCCGGATCGAGGCGCTGCCGCTGGCGGCGCTGGGGGTCGATCTGGTGATCGACTGCACCGGAGTGTTCAAGACCGCCGCCAGGCTGGCGCCCTACTACGCGGCCGGAGTCCGGCGCGTTGTGGTCAGTGCGCCGGTGAAGGATGGCGGTGCGCTGAATCTTGTCTACGGCGTCAATCACACCCTGTTCGATGGCTCGCAGACACTGGTCACGGCCGCTTCGTGCACCACCAATTGCCTTGCGCCGGTGGTGAAGGTGATCCACGAGGCCCTGGGTATCAGGCATGGCTCGATCACCACGATCCATGACGTGACCAACACCCAGACCATCGTGGACCGCCCCGCCAAGGACATGCGGCGCGCGCGCTCGGCGCTGATGAACCTGATCCCGACAACCACGGGCAGCGCCACGGCGATCACCCTGATTTACCCCGAATTGAAGGGCCGGCTGAATGGCCACGCCGTGCGGGTGCCGCTGTTGAATGCCTCGCTGACGGACTGCGTGTTCGAGGTCGAGCGCGAGACGAGCGCCGAAGAGGTCAACGCGCTGTTCAAGGCCGCCGCCGACGGCCCGCTCAAGGGCATCCTGGGCTTCGAGTCGCGCCCGCTGGTGTCTTGCGATTTCACCAATGACCCGCGGTCATCGATCATCGACGGCCCGTCAACCATGGTCATCAACCGCACACAAGTGAAGATCTATGCCTGGTATGACAACGAATGGGGCTATGCCTGCCGTCTGGGCGACATTGCCCGCATGGTTGCGGCGGCGCTGTGAGCGGCCCGTTGCCTACTCCCGGCCCCACACCCGGACCCGCCTCGGGGCCCGAACAGAACCCGCTTCGCGCCTACGCCGCTGTGACCGCCGCCTATTGGGCGTTCATGCTGACGGACGGCGCGCTGCGGATGCTGGTGCTGCTGCATTTCAACGGGTTGGGCTTTTCACCGGTGCAACTGGCCTGGCTGTTCCTGCTTTATGAAATCGCCGGGATCGTGACGAATCTCGGCGCGGGCTGGCTGGCCGCGCGCTTCGGGCTGGCGGCCACGCTCTATGGCGGGCTGGGCTTGCAGATCGGCGCGCTGGTGGCGCTGGCGCAGCTTGACCCGGCCTGGTCTGTCGCGGCGTCGGTCGTCTTCGTCATGGCGGTGCAGGGCGTTTCGGGGGTGGCGAAGGATCTGGCCAAGATGTCATCGAAATCCGCCGTCAAGCTGCTGGCGCCCGTCAGAAACGGCGGCCTGTTTCGCTGGGTGGCGGCGCTGACCGGATCGAAGAACGCGGTCAAGGGGTTGGGGTTCTTTCTGGGCGCGGCGTTGTTGGGACTGGCGGGGTTCAGGCCGGCGGTCTGGGGCATGGCGGCGGTGCTGGCGGCGGTCTTGCTGGCGGTGGTGGTGTTTCTGCCGGCGGGCCTGCCGGGGCGGATGAAATCGGCCGAACGCTGGTCAGGCTGGCGCTCGCCGGACCGGCGGGTAAACCGCCTGAGCCTGGCGCGGCTGTTTTTGTTCGGCGCGCGCGACGTGTGGTTCGTGGTCGGCATTCCGGTCTATTTCCACGCCGTCCTGTCCGATGGCACCGCCGACGGGCGGCGCGAGGCCTTCTTTCTGGTCGGTGGGTTCATGGCGCTGTGGATCATCGGCTACGGCGCGGTGCAGGGCCTTGCGCCGTATCTTCTGGGCCATCGCGCCCAGTCGAAGGAGGACACACTGCGCAAGGCTGTGCTGTGGTCCGGCCTGCTGGTGCCGGTGCCCTTCGGTCTTGCCCTGGCGGCCTGGCTGGCCGCTGGCCCGGCCCCCTGGCTGACGGCGACCTTGGCCGTCGGGCTACTGGTTTTCGGCGTCATCTTTGCTGTCAATTCTTCGGTCCATTCCTACCTGATCCTGGCCTTCGGATCGGCGGAACGGATCACGCGCGATGTCGGCTTTTACTACATGGCCAACGCCTCGGGCCGGCTGATCGGCACGCTGTTGTCTGGCGTCAGCTACCAGGTCGGTGGCCTGGCCCTGACCCTGGCGACCGCCGGGGCCATGGCTCTGGCCAGCTGGATCGCAACCCGCAGGATCTGATGCCGCGGGGGCAATGCCCGGGCCTTGGGCAGGGCGCAATTTCGCTGAAAAGCCCCCGATTCCGGTATGGAAAATCTGGCGATTGCGGCGTAGGTCAGTGTCAGACACCGACGCGCCGCAAGACCCTTGGAACCCGTCCGGAGAACCCAGGCTGACCGCATGACCGATTCGAAATCTCATCTGCTGCTGCGCGGCGCCCCGGTGCGCGACCGCATCCTGAATTCCGTCACGGACTATGTGCAAGCCGCTGGCGGCATGGGGCATATCGTGTCCATCGCCATTGGCGACATCCCCGAGGTGGCCGTCTACATCCGCAACCAGAAGCGCGCGGCGCAACAGGTGGGAATACCGTTCGACGAACAGGTCTGGCCCGCCAATACCACAGCCGAGGACGCGAAGGCGCGCCTGCACGCCATGAACGACGATCCCTCCGTTCTGGGGATCATCCTGCAACGTCCGGTGCCCGCGCATATCAACACGCGGTCGCTGCAATCGGCGATCCACCCGCTGAAGGATATCGAGGGGATGAACCCGGCCTCGATCGGCAATATCGTCTATGCCGATGTGGCGCTTGCGCCCTGCACGGCTGCGGCCGCGGTCGAGCTTGTCAAGGCCACCGGCCTGGCCATGAACGGGCTTGAAGTGGTGATGATCGGCCATTCCGAGATTGTCGGAAAACCCGCCGCGATGATGCTGATGGCCGAAGGCGCCACGGTCACGGTTTGCCACCATATGACGCGCTCGGTCGCGATGCATTCGCGGCGCGCCGATGTGGTGGTCGTGGCCGTCGGCAAGGCGCATCTGGTCGGCAAGGACATGATCAAGCCGGGCGCTGCGGTGATCGATATCGGCATCAACCAGATCGACATTGACGGCGAAACCCGTCTTGTCGGTGACGTGAATTCAGCAGAAGTGGCCGAGGTCGCCGGATGGCTGACGCCGGTGCCCGGCGGCGTGGGTCCGGTGACAGTGGCAATCTTGATGCGCAACGCGACGGTCGCCCATCAACGCCAGCGGGCGGCTGGCTGGATATAGCGGTGGCGCGCTAAAGCCCCAGGCTGCCAACCGCCACGAATACCAGCAGCACCGCGCCCCATTGCAGGGGTTTGAGGGCTTCGCGCAGGAAGATGCTGGCCAGAACAACCGTCACCAGCCCGAAGGTCGAGGCCCCGACCGACGCGAATTCCGGGAATGCCTGGTTGCCCGCCGCCGAGACGGCGGTCAGCGCCAGGATATCCAGCGCGCCCATGACCGCCAGGATCCCCACGGATCGCGCTCGCGGCCTGATCCGTTCGCCAAAGGCCATCGCCAGGAAAAATATGGCGGCCAGGGCGGTCAGCCGCAGCGGCAACAAGATGCTCCATTCGTCCGACAATTGCGTGGCGCCCTGACTGAGGGCAAAAGACGCCGCGTAGCCTGATCCCGACATCAAGGACCACCAGATTGCCGCGCGCTTGCGCCCGCTGGATGCGCCGTCATCGCTGTTGACAGCGATGAACGCCACGCCCGCGACTACCGCGAAAACCGCCAGCCAATGCCCCAGGGTCAAGGCGCTGCCCAGATAGGTCGCCCAAAGCAACGACAGGATCGGATAGCCGCCGATGATCGGCGCTACCAGCCGCACCGGGCCAATCTCCAGCGCCTTGAACAGCCCCAGCCCCGCGCCGGCAAAGAACAATCCCGCGCCGATCGCCTGCAACCAGGAATAAGGCATCACCGCTGCGGCATCGCCCCACAGCAGTGCGAACGGCAACCCAAACAGGCTGCCAAAGAACAGCACCGCAAACAACGCCGCGAAAATGCCCTCGGTCGCGCTGATCTTGCGCACGCACAGGTCATGCACCCCCCAGCAAAGGGCGGCCACAAGGCCCAGCACAATGGATGTCACGAACAGCCTCCAAACCTGTGTAGTCATTGAATTGCGGTGACCCGCGAAGTCTGAATTCAAGTGGCACGCTTTTGAGGAAGGCCCGGGTGCCTGTCTGGCTCTGCGGTCAGGCCCCGCACACCCTGCGGCACGCTGCCATCATATGGGCCATGCGCGCTGGTGAGCCGCTAGCCGATGCGGCTGGCTTCTTTGGCGTGTCGATCGAGAGTCTTGAAGGACCTATCTGCACACCACCCGGCCTGCCAAACCGTCCCTGCGGACGCCATGAATCGGCCTTAAAACGGGGGTTTCCTGGCGGTTTCTTGGCAGAGACATCGACGGGGCAAGCGTGGTGCCCTTGTTTTATTGGTCGGAGTGAGAGGATTCGAACCTCCGGCCCCTGCCTCCCGAAGACAGTGCTCTACCAAGCTGAGCTACACTCCGACCGTGCGGCGGGAATTACCGCGCGTTGTCACAAGATGCAA
>CAJQNQ010000157.1 GCA_905479725.1 uncultured Paracoccaceae bacterium
CACATCCGACGCGATCAAGAACCGGACCGAGCCATCACGAAACCCGTCAAGCGTGCGGGTGCGCACCGACTGGTCCAGGTCGCCGTGAATCGGCGAGGCGTTGAAACCGTGCTTCTTCAGCGACTTGGCCAGGACATCGACATCGATCTTGCGGTTACAGAAGATGATCGCGTTGGTGCAGGCCTCGCCTTCCGATCGGATCAGCTGGCGCAAAGCCGCGCGCTTTTCGCCGAAGGACCGGTCGCGGCGGCTGGTTTTGATCTCGAACAGGGACTGGGTGATGGTATCCGCAGTCGTCGCCTGGCGCGCCACTTCGATGCGAACCGGGCTGGACAGGAACATGTTGGTGATGCGCTCGATCTCGGGCGCCATGGTGGCCGAGAAGAACAGCGTTTGCCGGGTGAACGGCGTCAGTTGAAAAATGCGCTCGATATCGGGGATGAACCCCATGTCCAGCATCCGGTCGGCCTCATCGACGACCATGACCTCGACGCCTGTCAGCAACAGCTTGCCGCGCTCGAAATGATCCAGCAGGCGGCCCGGCGTGGCAATCAGCACATCGACGCCCCGGTCGATCAGCTTGTCCTGCTCACCAAAGCTGACACCGCCAATCAGCAGCGCCTTGGTCAGCTTGGTGTATTTGGCATAGGTGTCGAAATTCTCGGCCACTTGCGCCGCCAGTTCGCGCGTCGGCGCCAGGACCAGGCTGCGCGGCATCCGAGCGCGGGCCCGGCCCCGCGACAGGCGGGTGATCAGCGGCAACGTGAAGGAGGCCGTCTTGCCGGTCCCGGTCTGGGCAATGCCCAACACATCGCGGCCCGCCAGGGCCTCGGGGATGGCCTGCGCCTGAATCGGGGTGGGCGTTTCATAGCCGGCTTCCGCAACGGCCTTGAGGACCTTCGGGTCCAGGGAAAGATCAGAAAATTTGTTCATTTGCGTCCGTATGTTGCGGCATCGGGCCGCAATTTCATCATGGGACGCCCATCTTCGCGCCCCGGCATCGGTCATATGGCGTTGAAGGTCAGTTCGGCGCCAAGTTCGCGCCCTAACGCAATTCCCCGCCAAGGTCAATGAAAGCCTGAAAACCGGCGGCGAATGCGGCGGAATTGGGGCGTCTGGCGGCGCGGCGCCATGGTTAATCCAGAATTAACCCCAATTTCGCCCCAGCCCGTCCAAAACCCCGACGCAATCAGAGCCGACAACAGGGTCAACACGCGAACCCCGCGAAGGACCTTATGAAATGAACATCCACGTCAACATCCCTGACCAAGACTTTGACGTCGTTCCCGCGGCCGAGGCCCTGACCATGCTGAGCACCCCTGTCCATGTCGCCCTGCCGACCCCGGCGCAATTTTCCGCCATGACCGACCTGATCAAATCGGTCTTTCACGTTCCGGCGGTGTCCGTCGCGCTGCACGGCGCCCCGGCGAATGCCGAAGGGGGCGTCTATCGTTCGTTTCTGGAAATTCCGCTGATTAACGAGGACGAGGTCATCGGATCCCTGCGGGTTCTGGACGACGTGGAGCGTGAATTCAGCGACCGCGATTGCCAGCTTCTGGAAGGATTCGCCCGTCTGGTGGTCGATCAGGTGGAATTGTGGGCCGAGGCCAGCCGCGACGTCCTGACCGGCGCCATGACCCGGCGCGCGTTTTCGGACACGCTGCGCAAGACCTTTGCCGCGCGCGGCCGTGCGCAGGGCAAGGCGTCGCTGGTGCTGTTCGATCTGGACCACTTCAAGAAGATCAACGACACTTGGGGCCATGCCGCCGGTGATGCCGTGCTCAAGGCCGTGTCACGCGCCGTTCTGCGCGAATTGCGGGTCGAGGACAGCTTTGGCCGCGTCGGCGGCGAAGAATTCGCCATTCTGGTTGCCAATGCCGACGCCCAGGTCGCATCGGATGTCGCCGAGCGCGTGCGCCGGGCGATCGAGGCTCTGGCGATCCCCGGGTATGACCAGATCCGCGTCACCGCCAGCTTCGGCGTGGTCGAAGCCACGAATACGGTGCTGGATGTCGAGGACTGGACCGAACGCGCGGACACGCAGCTTTATGCCGCCAAGGAGGCGGGCCGAAATCGGGTGCATGTGGCGATGGACGAAAAGCCGCTGGCGGCAGTAGTCAACTGACCCTGCCGCCCAGGCTTTGAAAAGCGCCACAGCCGTTAGCCTGCCAGGACCCGCTTGCCGCACAGTGCGGCTGCCCGTGCCCCGCCCGCGTGGGGCGCCGCGCGCATCCCGCGATCCTGTGGACAGGCCGCGCGCTTTGGGCTAGAGGCGCGGCATGTTGGACAATCGCCCCGCCCTGCCCCCCGAAATTGCCCGCCGCCGGACCTTTGCGATCATCTCGCATCCCGACGCCGGCAAGACCACACTGACCGAAAAGTTCCTGCTGTTCGGCGGCGCCATCCAGATGGCCGGCCAGGTGCGCGCCAAGGGCGAAGCGCGGCGCACGCGCTCGGATTTCATGCAGATGGAAAAGGACCGGGGCATTTCCGTCTCGGCCTCGGCCATGTCGTTCGACTTTGACGGCTACCGCTTCAATCTGGTGGACACGCCCGGCCACTCGGATTTTTCCGAGGACACCTATCGCACCCTGACCGCCGTGGACGCCGCGATCATGGTGATCGACGGCGCGAAAGGCGTGGAAAGCCAGACGCAGAAGCTGTTCGAGGTCTGCCGCCTGCGCGACCTGCCGATCCTGACCTTTTGCAACAAGATGGACCGCGAATCGCGCGACACATTTGATATCGTAGACGAAATCCAGCAAAATCTGGCCATTGACGTGACACCTGCCAGTTGGCCCATTGGCCAAGGACGCGAATTCCTGGGGTGCTATGACCTGATCCATGACCGGCTGGAACTGATGGACCGCGCCGACCGCAACGTGGTGGGCGAAACGATCCGGATCAACGGGCTGGATGACCCGAAACTGGCCGAACACATCCCGGCGCATCTGCTTGAGGCCTTCCTGGAAGAAATCG
Organism: uncultured Paracoccaceae bacterium; assembly: GCA_905479725.1. GTDB lineage: Bacteria > Pseudomonadota > Alphaproteobacteria > Rhodobacterales > Rhodobacteraceae > Pararhodobacter. Next base: position 2,980 of record CAJQNQ010000157.1, read on the forward strand.
AGATGGCGCGCGAATTGCTGCCGCGATTCGATCAGGAACAGGTGCTGAATGGCTCGATGACGCCGATCTGGTTCGGATCCGCGATCAATTCCTTCGGGGTGCAGGAACTGATGCGCGGGATGGCCGAATACGGGCCCCAGCCGCAGCCCCTGCCCACCGACAGCCGCCAGATCATGCCCGATGAGCGCGCCGTCACGGGTTTTGTCTTCAAGGTGCAGGCCAACATGGACCCCAAGCACCGCGACCGCGTGGCCTTTGTGCGGCTGGCGTCGGGGCATTTTCATCGCGGCATGAAGATGCTTCACGTGCGCGCGGGCAAACCGATGGCCATTTCAAACCCGGTGCTGTTTCTGGCCTCCGACCGCGAGTTGACCGAGGAAGCCTGGGCGGGCGACATCATCGGCATACCCAACCACGGGCAGTTGCGCATCGGCGACACGCTGACCGAGGGCGAAGCCGTGCGCTTCACCGGCATCCCCAGCTTTGCGCCCGAATTGTTGCAGACCTGCCGCGCGGGCGACCCGATGAAGGCCAAGCATCTGGAAAAGGCGCTGACCCAGTTTGCCGAGGAAGGGGCCGCGAAGGTGTTCAAGCCCAATATCGGCTCGGGCTTCATCGTCGGGGTCGTGGGGGCGTTGCAATTCGAGGTGCTGGCGTCCCGGATCGAGATGGAATACGGCCTGCCGGTGCGGTTTGAGCCCTCTCAATTCACCTCGGCCCGGTGGATTTCAGGCGACAAACCGGCGGTGGAGAAGGTCGTCGCCGCCAACAAGCAACACATCGCCACCGACACCGACGGTGACCTGGTCTTCCTGACCCGCCTGCAATGGGACATCGACCGGATCGAACGCGACAACGCGGGCGTGAAGCTGACGGCGACGAAGGCGATGATGGTGTGAGGGGCGGTGGGGTGAAACCCCACCCTACCGGCCGCGCCCAGATACGCTCAGCGGCAGCGCGCGCGAAAAAGATATTGCGCCATCTCCCTTGCAACCGACGCGCCGAAGGGCCAGTCTTGTGGAGTAGGCTCTGCCCCGGTTTCATCCCGGCAAGGCGGCTTGCTGCTGAAGCAAAGCCATCGCCCGGCGCTTAACTCCGGCGCCTGTCTTTTCCCAAGCATCGGATCGTCGGACATCAGCCTGCCGATGGCTCTGACAAGGAAACGATCATGGGCAAGGGCGACAACAAGCGCGGAAACAGGGAAGCCAAGAAGCCGAAGAAGGAAACCAAGAAAGTCCCTGCGACTGCGAATTCCAACGCCGGCAAGGACCTGACAATTGGCGGCAAGAAGGTGAAGTGACGGTTGAACGGGGCACCGGCAACACGCCCGCTCGCCTTTTGGATCGGTTTGATGCTGGGGGTTGCGCGCAGGCGCGGGACCCCCAGCAGTTGGCGTTCATGACGCAAGGGCGCTCGAGCGTGGCACGCGGCCAATCCGACGGCATCACAGCCAACTGGCGCATGTCGGGCCCGGGGAGGGAATCGATACCCGATGAGACCGGTCTGCCCCCTCACACCAACCGCGACACCTCCACCGCCGCCCTGACAAAATCAGCAAACAGCGGATGCGGGGCGAAGGGTTTGGATTTCAGTTCGGGGTGGAACTGGACGCCGATGAACCACGGGTGGTCCTGGTGTTCGACGATCTCGGGCAGGCGGCCGTCGGGGGACATGCCAGAGAACACCAGCCCCGTCCCTTCCAGTTCTTCGCGGTAAGTCACGTCCACCTCATAGCGGTGGCGGTGGCGTTCTTCGATATGCGTGGTGCCGTAAACCCGCGCGACATTCGAGCCTTCGACAAGCGTCGCGTCATAGGCGCCCAGGCGCATCGTGCCGCCCTTGTCGTCGCCGACCTTGCGCGCGACCACATGGTTGCCCTGCACCCATTCCTTGAGGTGATAGACCACCGGCGTGAACCGCTTGGCGCCTGCCTCGTGGTCGAATTCCTCGGACCCGGCATCCTTGATCCCCGCCAGGTTGCGCGCGGCCTCGATCACCGCCATCTGCATGCCCAGACAGATCCCCAGATAGGGGATCTTCTTTTCATGCGCCCATTGGGCGGCGCGGATCTTTCCCTCGGTCCCGCGTTCGCCGAAGCCGCCGGGCACCAGAATGGCGTGGATGCCGGCCATCCTGGGCGACGGATCCTGGGTTTCGAACACCTCGGCGTCGACCCATTCGATCTTGACCTTCACGCGGTTGGCCATGCCGCCATGGGTCAGCGCCTCGGCGATGGATTTATAGGCGTCTTCCAGCTGCGTGTATTTGCCAACGATGGCCACCCGCACCTGCCCCTCGGCGTGGGTCAGGCGGTCCATCACATCCTCCCAGCGCTCCATGTTCGGGCGCGGCGCGGGGTTGATGGCGAACGCGTCCAGCACCGCCTGGTCCAGCCCGGCCTTGTGATAGGCCAGCGGCGCCTCGTAGATCGACGACAGGTCATAGGCCGGGATCACCGATTCCTTGTGCACGTTGCAGAACAGCGCGATCTTCTCGCGTTCCTTCTCGGGGATCGGGTGCTCGGACCGGCAGACCAGCACGTCGGGCGCCAGGCCGATACTTTGCAATTCCTTGACCGAGTGCTGGGTGGGTTTGGTCTTCAATTCGCCCGAGGCCGCCAGGTAGGGCAGCAGCGTCAGGTGCATCAGGATGCATTCGCCGCGCGGGCGCTCATGGATGAACTGGCGGATCGCTTCAAAGAACGGCAAGCCTTCGATATCGCCGACCGTGCCACCGATCTCGCACAGCATGAAATCGACCTCATCATCGCCGATGCGCAGGAAGTCCTTGATTTCATTGGTGACGTGCGGGATCACCTGGATCGTTTTTCCCAGATAATCGCCACGCCGCTCTTTCTCCAGCACGTTGGTATAGATCCGGCCCGAGGAAATGGAATCGGTCTTGCGCGCGGGCACGCCAGTGAACCGCTCGTAATGGCCCAAGTCCAGATCGGTTTCCGCACCGTCATCGGTGACGAACACTTCGCCATGTTCAAACGGCGACATCGTGCCGGGATCGACGTTCAGATAAGGGTCCAGCTTGCGCAGACGTACGGTGAAGCCCCGCGC
>CAJQNQ010000158.1 GCA_905479725.1 uncultured Paracoccaceae bacterium
GGCCACTCAGGAAAGGATCGGCTCCGCGGAAATGCTCGCCGCGTCGGCGCCGGCGCCGAACGCGCTGGACCGCCCCCTTAGCGGAGCGTCGGGATCGGGCCCTCGGTGCGCCCCTGGGTAAATTGACGCAACACGGGATCAGCGCTTTTCAGCGCATCGGTCGCTGCGCCTTGCCAGTAAAAGCGCCCCTCGTGCAGCATTGCGACCGTATCGCCCACCTCTTTTACGGTGCGCATGTCATGGGTGATGGTCACCGCCGTCGCGCCCAGTTCGGATACCACCTCGCGGATCAGGGCGTTGATGACCGCCGCCATGATCGGGTCCAGCCCGGCAGTGGGTTCGTCGAAAAACAGGACCGGTGGATCCCCGGCGATCGCGCGCGCCAGCCCCACGCGTTTTTGCATCCCGCCCGACAATTCGGCGGGGAACAGGTCGGCGGTTTCGGGGCCCAGCCCTACGCGCGCCAGTTTTTCCACCGCAAGGGCGTGCGCCGCCTTCTTGTCGAGCCGTTCGGCGCCGCGCATCAGCCGAAAGGACACGTTCTGCCAGACGGGCAGGGAATCGAACAGTGCAGCACCCTGAAACAGCATCCCGACCTTTTGCGCCAGCACCTGCGGGCGCGGGTTGTCCAGCCCGGCAACCTTGACATGCCCGCGATCCGCGCGCTCCAGACCCAGCAAGCATTTGAGCAGCACCGATTTTCCGGTGCCCGAGCCGCCGATGACGACCAGGCTTTCGCCTTGCGCGACGGAAAACGACACCCCGCGCAGCACCTGCTTGGCACCGAAGGATTTGTGAAGATCGGTGCCCTGGATCATGCGGAAAAGAAGGCCTCGGTCAGCAGGTAATTGGCCGACAGGATCAGGATCGATGCCATGACGACGGCGGATTTCGTGGCCTCGCCCACGCCCTGCGCGCCGCGCCCCGAATGGATGCCGAAATAGCAGCCCGACAATGCGACCAGAAAGCCGAAGACCGCGCCCTTCACCAGACCCGAGCCGATATCCCAGAATTCCAGGAAATCCAATGTGTTGCGCAGATAGGTGGGGCCGTCGAAACCCAGCCGCGAGACACCCACCGCGTAGCCGCCCAGAATGCCCACCGCGTCACCGACCGCGACCAGCACAGGCATCGCCAGCGTGGCCGCGACTATGCGCGGCACGGTCAGGTATTGCATCGGCTCGACGGCCAGCGTGCGCAGCGCGTCGATCTGTTCGGAGACTTTCATCGTGCCGATCTCGGCTGCGATGGACGAGGCCACGCGCGCGGCGACCATCAGCCCGCCCAGCACCGGCCCCAGTTCCCGCACCATGCCGATCGCGGTGATCGAGGGCACGGCGAATTCCGCCGAAAACCGGGCCGAGCCGGCGTAGATCTGTAACGCCAGCGCGCCGCCGGTGAACAGCGCGGTCAAGCCGACGACCGGCAAGGACAGCCAGCCGATCTGCATCAGCTGCATGGCGAGTTCGCGCGGATAAAAGGGTGGGCGCAGGATCCAGCCCAGGCTGGACAGCGCAAACCCGACGAACCGGCCGATCGCGCCCAATGCCTCGGCCACGCTGCGCCCGGTCGCGCCCAGAAATTGCGTGCCGCGCGTCATGTCGATGCTCCGGTATAACGGCGCCTGTAGCGCATCCCCAGGCTGGTCAGAATCTCGTAGCCGATCGTGCCGGCGGCCTGCGCCAGCATGTCAATGCCCTGATTGGCGTTCAACAGGTCCAGCACCGGCGGCACGGTGTCCAGGGCCGTGACGTCAACGGTAATCAGGTCCATCGAGACCCGCCCGACCACCGGGCAAGGCGTATCCCCCGCCCACAGACGCATCCCCCCCGACAGCGCGCGGTGGATGCCATCGGCGTAACCCGCGGCTACCGTGGCCACCCGCGTTTCCTTGTCCGCCACCCAGGCATTGCCGTAGCCCACGGCCTCGTCGGGCTGCACGGTTCGGGTCTGGATGACGGGCAGCGACGCGGTCACCACCGGCGCCGCCTGAACGTGGGGGGCGCCGCCATACAGGCCGATGCCCGGGCGTGTCAGGTCGAAATGGTAGTCGGCCCCCAGCAGGATGCCGCCCGTCGCCGCCAGCGAGCGGGGCGCGGAGATCCCGGCGGTCATGTCCGAAAAGGCGCGCAGTTGACGGGCATTGAACGGGTGCGCAGGTTCATCGGCGCAGGCCAGATGCGACAGGACAAGCGCCGGGTCCAGCATCACCGCCATGTCGCGCACCGCCGACCATTCGGCCGGTTCCATCCCCAGCCGGTTCATCCCGGTATCAAGCTGCACGCCGAAGGGACGGCCGCGCGCGCGTTCCGTGTGGCGCACAAGTTGGTCGGGCGAATTGAGCAGCGGGATCAGGTCGAGGTTGCGCAAAAGCTGCGTGTCCCCCTCCATATGCCCGGAAAACACGAAGATCCGCGGCCCGCCGCCAATCGCCTTGCGCAGCGCGGCGCCTTCTTCGGCAAGTGCCACGAAGAAAGTCCGCACACCTTCGCCGGCCAGCCGCCGGGCCACCGGGCCAACCCCCAGCCCATAGGCGTCGGCCTTGATCGTGGCACCGGTTTCGGCGGCGCACAGGCCTGCCAGCTGCCGCCAGTTGGCAGCGATGGCGTCCAGATCAATGGTCAGTCGGGCGGCGCTCATGGCGGTGGTTTGGCCATCGCGCGGGGGGCAAGTCAAGGGTGAATGCTGGGCGAAAACGCCCGGCGCCGGGGGGCGGGGCGGTGCCTGTGGATAACGCGCCAAAATTTTGCCCAAATTTGAGTTGAACCTTCAGGAATCGTTTCACGACCCATGAACAGAGGCGCCCGCACGTGATTCCATAGAAAGGACCGTCCCATGTCGAAACCCGTCCGCTCCAGCCAGCCCGCCCCGAAGCCGCCCAATCCGGCGCCACATCCGGCCCCGCGACCGTCCCACCGGTTTACCGACTGGGCGATGATCTGAACGCCAGAAGATAGGCCGCAATCGCGTTCCGGTCTTCCGATGGAAGGCGGCTGATACTGGCGACGACATCGGCCATCGCGCCGCCGACGACATCGAATTCCGGCGTGAAACCGCTTTGCAGATAGGCGGTGATGTCCAGCCCCGACCAGCCCTGCGGCGGCAAGGTGGGGATGCGGCCGCGCCCGGACGGGTTCGCCGCCCCTGACAACCAGTTCTCTCGCCGCAGCCCGCCAAATCCGTCGCGCGACGTGTGGCACTCGGCGCAATGTCCAAGCCCTTCGACCAGATACCGCCCGCGCATCACCTGCTGATCGTCGCTGTCAGCCAGAACGAAGCCCGACGGAAGGTTCAACAGCTTCCACAGCCCCAGACCCCGCCGTAGCGTGAACGGAAAACCCAGGTCATGTGGTTCCGAAGGCGTGTCTACCGCGGGCAGTGTTTGCCAGAACGCCCACAGATCCGCGATATCCCCGGGCCGCGCGAGCACATAGGAGGCGTAGGGGAAGGCCGGATAATAGTGCTGGCCCTCGGGCGAGACGCCCAGCATGACCGCGCGGGCGAATTCCTGAAACGACCAGGCGCCGATCCCTTGCGTCGGGTGCATCGACACGTTTGGCGCGCGAAAGGTGCCAAACGGCGTCTCGAACCGGGTTCCGCCGCCTAGGCGCATCCGGTCCTCGGCCGAAGCGTCCATTTCCAGGCCGGGCGCCGCATGGCATCCGGCGCATCCCGCTGCCCAGAATACCGCTTCGCCGCGCTGCGCATCCGCGCTGTAGACGGCGAAGGCGGCAAGCGTCTGCGGCGAAAGACTGGCGGGCCGGGTCAGCAGCCAAAAGGCCGCCAACCCCGCCAGACCGAGACCAAGGCAAAGCCCCGCCAGCTTGCGCATCGTGTCAGTCCGGCTGGCGATAAGCGCGGTGGCACCCGCCACAAGAGGCACCCAGCGCGCCAATCGCCCCTTGCAGCGACGCCAGATCGGTGCCGGCCGCGTTCATCATGTCTTCGGCCGCCGTCCGCAGCGCCATGCCACGCATCATGACGTCATCCATGTTGTCCCACAGCGCGGGCAGGGCGCGGGTGTTTTCGATGCTGGACGTGTCGGAGCCCGGTGGCCACATGCGCGACTGATCGACCAGGGACAGGTGATACAGGCTGGTCGCCGCCGCCGACGCCCTCGCCGCGTCATACTCCATGCGTCCTTGCGCCATGGAGCCCAAGACACCGATATTGTAGGCGTTCAGGCGCATCAGGGACTGCCGCGCGACGACATTCGGGTCCGTCTGCTCCTGGGCCTGGGCGACGGCCACCACGGACCCGACGGCCACTGTTGCAATCAAGGCAATTCGACGAAACATGATTCTCTCCCTAATATTATTATTGTCGGATGAGGATGACACAGCGTCGTGAACTGGCAACACCCTTCATGCGCGAACATCCATCGACGCCGTGCACAGCCCGTGTGCATTGATGCGCAGAGTCAGGGAACCAGATAGGGCGCCAACCGCTGGGCCAGCCAGTCCAGTCCGGTTGGGCTGAGGTGGTCGCCGTCGCGCCAGTCCAGTGCCTCGCAGGTGATGAAATCCTGCGGCATCGTGAAATCGAGCAATGCACCTTGATCCAGCGACGTGATTGCGGCCTCCCCGGCGACAAGGGTTTCCACCGCGCGCGCCATGCGGTCAAAGATCTCCTGCTGCCCGGGGCGCAGCGCAAAGTCATAGTCGCATCCCTTGGCCATGACATGGGCGTCATCCAGTTGCGGCTCGATCCTGGGGCTCAGCCAGACTACCGGCACATAGGCAGAAACCGCGCGCAAATAGGCCGCATTGCGCTCGAACCGGTCGTTCAACAGGGTCAGATCCTCGGCTGGCATCTCGGTGCCCGGTGGGTAAAAACCGAACAACCGCTCGGTGCGTCGCCCGCCGGGGCCGATCATCAGATGCTGACCGGCGATTTCGAACACCACGCGGCTGAACAGTCCAGGTTGCTCCGAGACCAGATCAAGGAACGCTTCGAAACCGCATTCCGGGCCGGGCGTGTCAGGGCGGCAATTGCCTTGCGTAACACCATAGATGAACGGGGCGGATTCGGCCCGGATCAGCGCGTCGGCCAGGTTGATGGCGTGGCTGTCGCCGATGATCGCCAGACCCGGGCCAAATTGTTCCTGGCAGTCGACCAGCCGCCCGGGCGCTTCATCGGTGACCGTGGGCTGGTTGAATCGGCACCCGCCGTCGTCCAGGTTCCAGACTTCGACCCGTGCTGCTTCGAACAGCGCATAGGTCTGTTGCTGCATCGGGGTGGCACTGCGCAGCCACAGCTCGGCGCGGCCCTGGCTGAAATAGCCGATCCAACCCAGCCCGGCGATCACCGCAATCCCGGCAAGCGAGGTCGCGAAAACCTGCCACTGCCGGGGCAACCACAGCCTCTGGCCGGGCCGGTGCCGAAACGGCCCTTCGACGAATTTCCAGCTCAGCCAGGCCAGCACCAGGGACAGCACCGCCAGAACGGCCATGATCCACATGCTGGGGTCGCCCTCGGTCAGGATGCGGGCATAGACGAACATCGGATTGTGCCACAAATAGGCCGAGTAACTGATAAGCCCGATCGCCACCACCCAGCGCAGCGACAGCAGGCGCGCCGCCAGGGTTCCCGGCGTGGCATAGACGATCACCGCAACCGCGCCGCCGACTGGCAAGCCGGCCCAAAGCGAGGGAAACGGCGTTGAGCGGTCGAACCAGACCACCGAGACGGCAATGGCCAGCAACCCCGCCAATCCGGCAGCCTGATGCAGCGCACCCGGTTTGCCTGGCGACGGCGCCCCGGATTTGCGCATCAGCAGCGCGCACATTGCCCCCGCCCCAAGTTCCCATGCGCGCGACGGCAAGAAGTAAAAGGTTTCGGCCGGATAGGCGCGCCACGCCCATTCGGAGAACGCAAGGCTGGCCAGCGTCATGGCGGTAACGCCCCAGACCAGCCCGGGCCGTTTCCAGAGTTTCCACAGTGCCCACAGGATCAGCGGAAACAGGATGTAAAACTGTTCCTCGACCGCCAGCGACCAGGTGTGCAGCAGCGGGGTCTCTTCGGCGGACGGGGCGAAATAGTCGATCTCGGATATGAACAGGATGTTCGACAAGAACAGCGCGACCGAAAAGATCGAGGCCGCATAGTCCATGTAGGGTTGCGGCATCAAGATCAGATGCGCGGCCAGGGTGCTGGCTGCAACCACCACGAACAGCGCCGGCAGGATTCGCCGGGCGCGCCGTTCATAGAACCGGGCGATGGAATACCGATCGGCCTCCAGATCGCCGACCAGGATCCCGGTAATCAGATAGCCCGAAATGACAAAGAAGACATCGACGCCCACGAATCCGCCGGAGAATCCGGGAAATGAACCGTGAAAGGCGATCACAGGCAACACGGCCCAGGCCCGAAGGCCATCAACTTCGGGGCGATAGGCGGCAGGCATTCTCAGGCTCCGAAACGGACGGCTCAAACTGGCCGCACCTTAGTCGGGCATGGGGGGCTTCGCAATGTCCCGCCGGGTGCATTGACGCGGGTCTAACGCAAGCTTGTTCAGCCCTGCATCGGCGGATAACAAGGGGAAGGAAATTGGAGACAGCCATGCAGAAAGTCGGCGAATACTGGGTGCCCGATATTGATATGCGCGGGTTCCGCAACCGCCGCAAGACCCTGGCGAACTATCGCGATGGCGGCCATGGCAAACAGATCGGCCATCTGTCGCAGGCGTTGGCGGTGATGACCGGGGCCTTGGGTCCCGAGGCCCTGGCGCAGGCCGTGGCGATCGATGCGGGCGCGAATGTCGGGGCGTATTCCCGGCTAATGGCGGCGCATTTCGGCGCGGTTCATGCGTTCGAACTGGCCCCCGACACGTTTGAATGCCTGGCGCAGAACATCTCGGATTGGGGCCTGGACGGGCGCATCACACCGCACCAGGCCGCGATTTCGGACCGGCCGGGCAGCGTGGGGCTGGGCAGTGGCGGGTGGTTTCGCCGCTCGATCTCACGTGAGATCAAGGGGCAGGGCACGATCCCGGCCATCGCGCTGGACGATCTGTCAGCGTCCAATGTGCGGCTTCTGAAGCTGGACATCGAAGGGCACGAAGAAAAAGCGTTGCACGGCGCATCAAGGATCCTGAACGACGACAAGCCCTATGTGATGATGGAGCTGAAAGAACGTCATGTGCAAAATGGCAAGGCCGACCTGGGCGCTCATAACCACTTGCTTTCACTGGGCTATCGCGTCGTAGCCGATCTCGGTGACCCGGTGATCGACCGGCTCTACGCGCCCCCCGCCTGAGCGGCAAGACGCCCGGCCAAGGGACCGGGCGCAGCTTATTGTCAGACATTTTTGGGGATCAGGCAGCGTTCGTCCTGGCTTCGAATTCCGCCGCTTCGGCCAGCCATTCGGCGGCGTAGTCCACGTCCTGCCATTCCTTGAACCACGGGCCGCCACGGGTGTGGTGGACGGCTTGCGGATACCCGTCGGCGGGCTTGTCATACCAGCCTTCCAGCCAGTTCCAGCCGGTTGGCAATGCGCCGATCTCGTCGTCCTGGGCCCATTGCATCCGGTGCAGATACGCGCCGCTTTCGCGGTTCACCACTTCGGGCGTCAATTGCCGGGTCGACGGATGGCCACAGTTGAACAGCATGAAGGACGACCAGTTCTTGCGCGGATAGGCGGATTGCGGCACGCCGTCCATCTTGGTCGTTTCCTTGGGTGTGTAATCATGGTGCACGCACATCACGGCCTTTGTCGGGTCCATGTATTGCTGCAACTCGGCGACATCGCCAAAGAACAGGAAATCGCAATCCACGAAGATCGCCCAGCCGTCAAAGCCCGCCAGATGCGGCACCAGAAAGCGCGAATAGGTGAATTCGGTGGAGGCCAGCGGATCGATCTCGCGGGTGTAAAGCCCCTGTTCGACCATCTCGCCTTGCTTGATGGGGATCACCTCGACCGGGATCGTGGCGTGCTTGAGCAGCGACTGCCGGGCGACCTGATAGGCGATATCCTCGCGCGAGTCCCATCCGATATAAACGCGCAGCGTGTCCATGAATGCCATCCTTTCGGTTTTTCTGGGCTTGCCGGGCGTATAGCGCGGATTTGCTGGTCTGAAAACCTGCATCTGAACTGCATCACCTGGATCGGCGGGCTATGGCTAAAGCCGCGCCAGCAGGTCCTCGACCGCATCCAGCGAGACTTGCAGCGGGTGCATGTTTTGCGCCTGCACCCGCGCCGCGCCATCCAGATAAGGCGCGCGGAAATCAGCGTCCTGCGCGGCGACGACCGCGCGCGCCAGGCCCGCCGCATCCGACACGCCCAGCGCACCGCCGGCGTCGGCCAGGCGGGCATAGGCATCCGCGAAATTGGCAACCGTCGGTCCGTGCACCACCATGCAGCCCAGGGCAATCGCCTCGAACGGGTTCTTGCCGCCCAGAGTCTTGCCAGGAACCGGCAGGGATTGACCGGTATAAGCGACCGGCGCAATGCGATACCACAGTCCCATTTCCCCGATCGTATCGGCGATATAGACGCGGGTTTCCGGGGTGATCGGCTCGGCGCGCGACCGGCGGGCGATGGCTTCGGGCGCAAAGAGCCGGCGCGCGGATGCCTCGGTCTGATCGGCCTCGGTGCGCTGACGCGGGGCTATCAGCAACAGCAGGTCGGGCAGGACGGCGACGGCTTGCGCATGGGCGTCCATCACCTGCGGCTCCTCGATCGCGCGGGTCGATGCCGCCAGCCAGCGCGGGCGCTCACCGATCGTCGCCTCGAGCGCGGCGCGCTCGGCGGGACGGTCGGGCAGAGGATCCGAAGCCGCCTTGAGCACGCCCATCACGGTCATTTTCCCGACCGGCGCCCCCAGATCTTTGAACCGTTCCATCGACCTGGCGTCCTGCACCAGAATGCGATCGAACAGGTTCATCAGGTAGCCGTTCGTCAGGGCCATCTTGCGGCGGCGGCGATAGCGGCGCGGGGTGACATGGGTGTTCAGCAAGATCATCGGCAAGCCGGCGGTCCTGGCCTGCATCAGCATAACGGGCCACATGTCGGCCTCGGCCACGATCAGCGCATCCGGCCGCCAATGGCGAAAGAACCGGCGCATCGCAGCGGGATAATCGGCGGGGGCAAACTGGTGGATGACACGCGCGGGCAACCCGCGTTGGGCCAGCGCCTGCGCCGATGCCGTGGTGTGCGTGGTCAGCAGGACCGTCACGTCCGGGTGGGCCGTCACAAGTCTGTTCAGCAGCGTGACCAGGGCCTGCGATTCACCGACCGAAACGGCGTGAAACCACAGCACGGTGCCGCCCGGCCGCGCGCGGGTATAGCGGCCCAGTTTTTCGAATCCTCGCACCGGATCTTCGCGTCCCTTGCGCTGGCGCAGCCACAGAACCGTGCGCCAGAACGGCATCGAGACCGCGGCGAAAGCGAGATACAGGCGCAGCATAAGCGGCATGTGGAGACCCTTTTGCGCCGGGGCATAGCCGCGCCGCACCCTCGGCGCAAGTGGTCGCCGTCAGCGCCCTTTCCAAACCGGATCGCGTTTTTCGGCGAAGGCGCGCGCGCCTTCCAGCTGATCGTCCGAGGCATAGAGCCGGTCCACCGTGGCCAGTTGCCGCCTGGTCACCCGGTTCAGCGCGTCCTGAAAGCGCATGTCTTCGGCCTCGCGCACCACTTCCTTGATCGCCGCGTAGACCAGCGGCGGGCCAGAGGCCAGCAGCCGCGCCAGATCCCAGGCCTTGCCCAGCAGGTCCTCGGGCGCGCAGACCTCGCGTAGCAGGCCCCAGCGCAGCGCTTCCTCGGCATCGAACCAGCGCCCCGTCAGCAAGAGATCCATGGCCACGTGATAGGAGATGCGTTTGGGCAGCTTGATGCTGGCCGCGTCCGCCACCGTGCCCGAACGGATCTCGGGCAGCGCAAAGGTGGCGGTGTGCGACGCCAGGATCAGATCACAACTCAGCGCCAGTTCCAGCCCGCCGCCGCAGCAGATCCCGTTGACGGCGCAGATCACCGGCTTGTTCATCTGCGGCAGTTCCTGCAACCCGCCAAAGCCGCCGACCCCGTAATCGCCATCCACCGCGTCGCCGTCGGCGGCGGCCTTCAGGTCCCAGCCGGGGCAAAAGAATTTTTCCCCTTCGGCCCGAAGCACGGCCACGCGCAGATCCGGGTCATCGCGAAATTCCCGGAATACCTCGCCCATGATCCGGCTGGTCACCAGGTCGATGGCATTGGCCTTGGGCCGGTCCAGCGTGACCTCCAGGATCGCGCCTTCGGCTCGGGTTCTGATCGGCCCTTCGGTTCGCATCTGCATCATGGCTCTCTCCATATCACCGCGTCCACCGCCACCGCGCCCGACCGGCGCAGGATCAGCGGGTTGATTTCTATTTCCGTCAGGGTCTGGTCCGCTTGCAGCATGGATTGCAGGGTCAGGGCAACCTGAATGCCTGCGGACACATCGGGCTTTTCCCGCCCACGCCAGCCATCCAGCAGCGGCCACAGTCGCAATTGCCGCAGCGCGGCCAGAATCTGCGGTGCCGTCACCGGGGCGATCAGTGTCACGGTATCGGCCAGCAGTTCCGCCTGGGTTCCGCCCAGGCCCAGCGACAATGTGGCGCCGTAAACCGGATCGCGCCGGATGCCGACGATCAGTTCGGCCACGCCATCGGACACCATTTCTTCCAGCAGGTAGCCCTGTGCCCCCGCCATAGGCGGCTCGGGCGCCGGGTCCAGAAGGCCCAGACGCACGGCGCCGGCCTCGGTCTTGTGGGCAAAGCCCAGCCCTTTGAGCGCGAAGGGCGGCGTCAGACCTTCGGGCGACAGATCCTGGATGTGGTCGGCGCTCCGACCCCGCGGCACGGCAATTCCGGCCCTTGAAATCAGCGCCTTGGCCTTGACCTCGTCCAGCATTTCGGGTGCCGCGCGCAAGCCTGCCGGCCAGGGCTCCCAGCCCTCGAACCCGGCGGGCGTTTGCGCCGCACGCAGCGCTTCGAGCGCCGTGCGCAGTCCCATCATCGGCACCACGCCTCGCTCGATCATCGCGATGGCGCGCGCCTCGTCGAAATCCTCGGGCAAAAGGGACACCGGAAAGGCGGGCTTTCCGGTCAGCGTCTGCGCCGTCTCGACCGCGTCCAGTGCGGGCTGAAAGCTGGATGGATCGCAGCGGTCCGGGCGTGGCGGGTCGATGATGAAGATGCCCGCGTCATACCCGCCCAGCATAGTGGCGAAAACCTCGGTCGTCCTGTCCTGGTCGCCCCAGATGAAGGTGTGGTAGTCCAGGGGGTTGGCAATGTGCACCAGCGGGCCGAGGCTGGCGCTCAGCCGGTTTGTCTGATCCCTCGACGGAGGCGGGAAGTCGATCCCGGCGGGGTGCGCCAGATCGGCGGCCAGGCCAGCCTCACCGCCCGAGCAAGACAACGAGCACAGCCGCCTTCCCAGCCCCAGCCCGTGGACATGGGCGATCTTCAGCGCCTCGATCAACCCTTCGGGCGTGGCGACCTCCGCGATTCCGCTCTGGCGCAGGAACGCGCTGGAGGCCGCGCCGCCGCCCGCCAGCGACGCAGTATGCGAGGCCGCGGCGATTTGCGCCGCCGCGGTCTTGCCCGCCTTCAGGGCAACGACTCCCTTGCCCGCCTGCCGCGCTGACCGTGCAACCGTGGCGAAAGCAGAGGAGTCCGCCACCCCTTCGATATAGACGCCCAGCGCGGTTACACGGTCATCGGCCAGAAGCGCCTCGGCCAGCGCGCTCAACCCGATTTGCGCCGCGTTGCCCAGACAGGCGACGTAGGCCACCGGCAGGCCACGCGCCTGCATCGTCAGGTTGATGACGATATTCGACGACTGGGAGATCAAGGCAACGCCCCGGTCCACCCGGCGCCCCCCATGCTGGTCGGGCCACAGCAACGCCCCGTCCAGATAATTGATGAGCCCGTAGCAATTCGGCCCCAGGATCGGCATCTCGCCCGCCGCGGCGACCAGATCGTCCTGCAAGCCGGCCTCACCGGCTTCGCGCCAACCCGAGGCAAAGCAGATCGCTCCGCCGGCCCCCATGGCTGACAGTTGCGCGACCAGGTCCACGGTCAAATGCCGGTTGACGCCCAGAAACACCGCGTCGGGCGGCGCGGGCAAGTCCGCGAGCGCGCGAAAACAGGTGTGCCCGCCGGTTTCAGCGCGTGATGGATGAACGGGCCAGACAGATCCGTCAAATCCCATCTTGCGGCATTGCTCGATGACGTTCGCGGCCCAGCCGGATCCCAGAACGGCGATCGATTGTGGCCGCAAGAGCCGTGACAGATCCCTCATGTCAACTGTCCGTCCGGGGGCGGACCGCGCAGGGGGGCGCTGCCCCCCTCATCGGCTGCGCCGATTTCACCCCCGGGGATATTTCTGGACAGATGATTGAACGCCGATGTCGCCCAGCCCCGATCCAACGAGGCTGGGAAACATCACCTGTCACGGCCATCGGCGTCCCCGCCTGTGCCGCAATCCCAGCATGTTCGACAAGGCTTAACATCTCGTTATCATCTGTCCCTAAATATCCACGGGGGTTCCAAGGGGGTGCGTGCACCCCCTTGGCGAGCGGGGGGCGAGAAGCTCCCGCCGTCAGGCGCCCAACGGGCGCAACAATTCGCGGCTGATGATATGGCGCTGGATCTCCGATGTGCCTTCCCAGATCCGCTCGACCCGGGCATCGCGCCAGATGCGTTCCAGCGGCAATTCCTCCATCAGCCCCATGCCGCCATGGATCTGGATGGCCTCATCGGCGATCATCGCCAGCGCTTCGGTCGCCTTCAGCTTGGCCATCGCCATGTCGCCATCGGTCACAAGTCTCTGATCCAGCTTCCAGGCCGCTTCATAGGTCAGCAATTCGGCGGCTTTCAGTTCCAGCGCCATGTCCGCCAGCTTGAACGACACGCCCTGAAACTTGCCGATCTGCTGTCCGAATTGCCTGCGTTCGGCGGCATAGCTCAACGCGTGCCCCAGGGCGCGGTCGGCGCGGCCGATGCTGGTCGCCGCGACCTGAAGCCGCGTAGCCCCCAGCCAGTCATTGGCGACTTCAAACCCCTTGTGCACCGCGCCCAGGACGTTTTCGGCGGGCACGCGGCAGTCGTCGAACGCCAGAACCGCGTTCGTGTATCCCCGGTGCGAGACATTGCGATACCCCTCGCGCACCGAAAACCCCGGCGTGCCCTTGTCGACAAAGAACGCGGTGATCTTCTTTTTCGGCCCGCGCGGCGTGTCCTCGACACCGGTCGCCATGAAGGCGATGGTGAAGCCCGCAATATCCGCGTGGCTGATGAAATGCTTGGTGCCGTTCAGAATCCAGTCGCCGCCATCCGGCCGCGCGCTGGCTGACATGCCGCGCAGATCCGACCCCGCGCCCGGTTCGGTCATCGCCAGGCTGTCCCAGGTCTCGCCCCGGATGCAGGGCATCAGGTAGCGTTCGCGTTGGTCCGGCGTGCCTGCCAGCAGGATGTTCGACGGGCGCGCCACGCAGGTCCAGTGCAGCGCGTAATTGGCGCGGCCCAGCTCGCGCTCATAAAGAAGCCATGACAGGGTATCGAGCCCCGCACCGCCCACGTCCTCGGGCATGTTGGCGGCGTATAGCCCGGCGGCCATCGCCTTGGCCTGCACCTCCTTGATGATTTCCATCGGCAACTGGCCGGTGCGTTCGACAAGCGACTCGTGCGGATAGAGCTCGGCTTCCACGAAGGCTCGGGTGGTGTCCACGATCATGCGCTGTTCGTCGCTCAGGGCAAAATGCATCAGCTTTTCCTTTGTCCGATATGGCGCCCGGCGCCGGCGGGACGGGGAAGGGCCGCATGGGCATCCGCAATGGGCATCAGGCGCGCCAGGACATCCGTGTGGGCCGGGCAGGTGCGCCCGGCGTTCACGTCTACATGCAGCAGCATCTGCTCCAGCGTTGCAATCGGTTCACCGTTGCGCGCGATGGTGATGAACACATGCAGGCGCTTGTCATCGGCGCCCAGAACCTGCACCGAACCGGTCAGCCGGTCGCCCAGCTTCGCCTCGCCCAGATGCAGGATGTGGGTTTCGGCGGTGTAGTAGCTGTGCCCGGCCGCGACATACTCCATCCCCGCCCCGATATGGCCCAGGAAGGCGTCGATCGTATCGGTCGAGGCCGTCAGATAGCGCGCCTCGGTCATGTGGCCGTTGTAGTCGATCCAGCCCGGAAGCACCTGTATATGCGCCATGACCAGCGGCGCGGCAGAGTCCGCAGACGGATCGGGCACGGCGGCGCGGCGGCGGGCGTCATGGTCCAGAAGCACCTTGCCGGCGCCCCAGTTGCGCTCCTTGAGGACACGCAGAAAGCCGATCAGGTTCTGATCGCGAATGCGCTCCATTTCCCGGATCGTCATGTGGCCGGATTGCGCATCGGATTGACCGGCGATCAGATCCACCAGCTCATCATTGAATTCCGGCACATCCATCAGCTTGGTCCAGGGCCACTCCAGGCAGGGGCCGAACTGCGCCATGAAGTGTTTCATCCCGGCCTCGCCCCCGGCGACGCGGTAGGTGTCGAACAGCCCCATCTGTCCCCAGCGCAGGCCGAATCCCATGCGGATCGCCTCGTCGATTTCCTCGGTCGTGGCGATGCCGTCCTTGACCAGCCACAGGGCTTCACGCCAGACCGCTTCCAGAAACCTGTCGGCGATATGCGCGTCGATCTCCTTGCGCACATGCAGCGGATACATGCCGATGTCGCGCAGAATTTCCTTGGCAGTTTCAATATTTTGCGGATCGCTCTTGGCCGAAGGAACCACTTCGACCAGCGGCAGCAGGTAGACCGGATTGAACGGATGGGCGACGAAGATCACGCCGGGGTTTGGCGCGTCTTCCTGCAATTGCGAAGGCTTGTAGCCCGATGTCGAGGATCCGAGCAGGACCTTTGGCGCGTGTTTCTGGATCTCGGCATAGACCCGGTGCTTCAACTCTATGCGCTCGGACACGGATTCCTGTATGTATTCAGCGCCTTGAACGGCTTCCTGAATGGTGGCGCAAAAGCTCAGCTGCCCCTCGTCGGGCATCGGAACATCGGCCAGCGCCGGCAGCGCGGCGCGCGCGTTGTTCAGCACTTCGCCGATCTTGCGGGGTGCTTCGGGATCGGGATCGAACACCGCCACATCCCAGCCGGACAACAGGAACCGAGCGGCCCAGCCGCCGCCGATAACACCGCCGCCAATGATTGTTGCCTTGCGCGTCATGGGCGCCACTCCTGCATTGTTCACCCGAAAGCCGGGGCCCGTTTTTCAAGCTTCAGCCTGGCGCGCACCTCGTCCGGGCCAATCACCCGCGCGCCCATGTTTTCGATGATGATGCGCGCCCGTTCGACCAATTGCGCGTTGGTCGCCAGCACGCCCTTGTCCAGCCACAGATTGTCCTCAAGCCCGACCCGCACATTGCCGCCCGCCAGCACCGAGGCCGCGACATAGGCCATCTGATGGCGTCCCAGCGCGAAGGCCGACCAATGCCAGTCAGCGGGCACGTTGTTGACCATGGCCATGAACGTGTTGAGGTCGGGCGGAGCACCCCACGGGATGCCCATACAGAGTTGCACCATCACCGGTTCATCGATGAGACCCGCCTCAACCAGTGACTTCGCCTGCCAGAGATGGCCGGTGTCGAACACCTCGATCTCTGGCCGGACACCGAGCGCTTGCACTTGGCGCGCCATCTCCTGCAACACCGAGGGCGTGTTGGTCATGACGTAATCGCCCTCGCCGAAGTTCATCGAACCGCAGTCGATGGTGCAGATCTCCGGCAGGATCTCGCGCACGTGGTCGAGGCGCTCCGTCGCCCCGACCATGTCTGTTCCCTCGTCCGCCAACGGCAGCGGACGTTCGACCGAGCCGAACGTGACATCACCGCCCATGCCCGCGGTCAGATTGATGACCGGGTCGACGTCCGACGAACGGATCCGATCGACCACCTCGGCGTAGTACTCGACCTCTCGCGACGGCGCTCCGGTGATCGGATCGCGCACGTGGATGTGGACGACCGCAGCACCGGCTTTCGCTGCGGTGATGCAGTCGTTGGCGATCGCCTCGGGAGTGAATGGCACCTTGTCGGACTTAC